>DATGGC010000383.1:0-10784 GCA_035308745.1 Candidatus Limnocylindrales bacterium
CGGCGGCAAGAGCGGCGGCAAGGGTTCCGCGACCAGCAAAGACGCCTGACGATGATCGAATCCCTGCTCAACGCCTTCCGCGCGCCCGACATCCGGCGCCGGATCCTGTTCGTCGCCGGGATCCTGATCATCTTCCGGTTCCTGTCCCACGTGCCCGTGCCGGGCGCCAACGCCGCTTCGCTCCAGTCGCTGTTCAGCGGCAACCAGCTGCTCGGCCTGCTCGATCTCTTCTCGGGCGGTGGCCTGTCGCGCTTCTCGATCGTCGGCCTGGGCGTGAACCCGTACATCAACGCCTCGATCATCATCCAGCTGATGACCGGGGTGATCCCCCGGCTCCAGCAGCTCAGCCGCGAGGGTGAGTACGGGCGCAACAAGATCAACCAATACACCCGCTACCTGGCTGTGCCCCTGGCCCTCCTCCAGTCGTACGGCTTCCTGGCCGTCCTGCACGGCTCGAACCCGCCAGTCCTGACCGGTGGCTTCGGCCTCGACGACGTGGGCACCCTGACCCAGATGGTCGCCCTGACGACCGGCTCGATCCTGCTGATGTGGCTGGGCGAGCTGATCACCGAGAAGGGCATCGGCAACGGCATCAGCTTCATCATCTTTGCCGGCATCGTCGGCCGGGCGCCGACCGCCCTGCAGGCCTTCCTGGCCAACCCCGACATCGCCGCGTTCATCGCCTTCGTCGTCGTCGGCCTGGTCGCGGTCGCGGTGATCGTCTACATCCAGGAGGGCCAGCGCCGGATCCCGGTCCAGTACGCCAGCCGGGTGCGCGGCCGGCGGATGTACCAGGGCGGCTCCACGTTCCTGCCCCTGCGGGTCAACCAGGCCGGCGTGATCCCGATCATCTTCGCGGTCAGCATCCTGCTCTTCCCGACCCAGATCGCGTCGTACTTCACGACCTCCAAGGTGGACATCGTGTCGTCGATCTCGCAGGGCATCGTGTCCCTGATGGATCCCCAGGGCTTCCTGTACGTGGCCCTCTACTTCGTGCTGACCTTCGGCTTCACCTACTTCTACACGGCCTTCACGTTCAAGCCCGACGAGACCGCCGAGCAGCTGCGCAAGAACGGCGGCTTCATCCCGGGCATCCGGCCGGGCCGGCCGACCGAGGACTACCTGCGCCGGGTGGTGAACAGGATCACGATCGCGGGCGCCTTCTTCCTGGCCATCGTGGCCGTCTCGCCGACGATCCTGGCCGCCATCTTCAAGAGCCTCGGCGGCCTGACCCTGGGCGGCACCAGCCTGCTGATCGTGGTCAGCGTGGTGGTCGAGACGATGAAGCAGATCGAGGCCCAGCTGCTGATGCGCAACTACGAGGGCTTCATCCGGTGACCTTCCTGGTCCTGCTGGGCGCCCCCGGCGCCGGCAAGGGTACCCAGGCACCGATCCTCGCGGACCGACTCGGCCTCCCGCACGTCGCCACCGGAGACCTGTTCCGGTCGGCCGTCCTCGAAGGCTCGGCCGTCGGCCTCGAAGCCCGGCGCTACATGGAGCGGGGCCAGCTGGTGCCCGACTCGATCACGGTCAAGATGCTCCTCGACCGGCTGGCCGAGCCGGACGCGGCGGTCGGGGCGATCCTCGACGGCTTTCCCCGCAACCTGGCCCAGGCCGACATCCTGGCCTCGGCCCTGGCCGATCGCCAGAGCCAGGTCGACGTCGCCCTGGAGATCGAGGTGCCCGAAGCCGAGCTCGTCCGGCGCCTGTCCGGGCGCTGGATCTGCAAGGCCAACGGCCACGTCTACAACGAGACCAGCCACCCCCCGCGGGTGCCGGGCAAGTGCGACCTGGACGACTCGATCCTGATCCAGCGCGAGGACGACCGGAGCGAGACGATCGCCGCCCGGCTGGCCGCCCAGCTGGCCGCCCTGCGCGATGTCGTCGGCTACTACCGTGAGCGGGGCCTGCTGCGCACGATCGACGGCCGCCAGTCGGTCGCCGCGGTCACCGACGCGCTGCTGGCGGCGGCCCGGGCCGCCAACGCCGGGGGGCTGAGCTGATGGCTGTCAGCCTGAAGTCGCGGGCCGAGGTCGATGGGATGCGCCGCGCCGGGCGGGTCGTGGCCGAGGTCCTGGCCCTCGTCGAAGCCGAGCTGAAGCCGGGGGTCAGCACCGCCCACCTCGACGCCCTGGCCGAGGCCCACATCCGGCGGAGCGGGGCGATCCCGTCGTTCAAGGGCTATCCCGGGGCCAATCCCCGGCGGCCGTTCCCGGCCAGCATCTGCATCTCGATCGACGACGAGATCGTCCACGGCATCCCCGGCGAGCGGACGATCCGGACCGGCCAGGTCGTGTCGGTCGACGCCGGCGCGATCGTCGACGGCTGGCACGGTGACGGTGCCCGGACCTTCTTCGTCGGCGACCCGCCGCCGGCCGTCCGCGACCTGATCGACACGACCCGCCTGGCGATGATGGCCGGCATCGCCGCGGCCCAGCCGGGCAACCGGATCGGCGACATCGGCGCGGCGGTCGAGGATGTGGCCCGGCCGAAGGGCTACGGCGTCATCCGCCAGTTCGTCGGCCACGGCATCGGCCGGGCGATGCACGAGGATCCCCAGGTCCCCAACTACCGCACCGGCCAGCCCGGCCGGCGGATCGAGCCCGGCCTGTGCCTGGCCATCGAGCCGATGTTCACCCTCGGCGGCTACGAGGCGGTCATGCAGCCCGACGACTGGACGATCGTGACCCGCGACGGTTCGCTCGCCGCCCATTTCGAGCACAGCATCACGATCACCGAGCACGGCCCGGAGATCCTCACCACCGTCTGAGCCGCCAGCCTGGCAGTTGCCGGATCGGCGAAAAGTTGATATCCTCACCGTTCGTGTGTCGGCCCACTCGGGCCGACATTCCGTGCGAGAAAGGGAAGACCGAGAGCCTGTGGCCAAGAAAGACGCGATCGAAGTCGAGGGAACGGTCATCGAGCCGCTGCCCAACACGATGTTCGCCGTCGAATTGGAGAACGGCCATCGGGTCCTGGCCCACATCAGCGGCAAGCTGCGGATGAACTTCATCCGGATCCTGCCCGGTGATCGAGTCAGGGTGGAGCTCTCTCCCTACGATCTCACCCGCGGGCGGATCACCTACCGCCTGAAGTAATTGTTCTGTCTCTGAGTCCGATCGAGGAAGCGTTGAAAGTTCGAGCCTCCGTCAAGGCGCGTTGCGACAACTGCAAGGTGATTCGCCGCCACGGCACCGTGATGGTCATCTGCACCAATCCCAAGCACAAGCAACGGCAGGGGTAACCGATGGCGCGCATTGCCGGCGTTGATATCCCGCGCGAGAAGCGGGTGGAGATCGCCCTCACCTATATCTTCGGCCTCGGCCTGCCGACCAGCCAGAAGATCCTCGCCCAGGCCAACATCAATCCCGACACCCGGGTCCGCGACCTCACCGAGGAGCAGGTCAACCGGCTGCGCGAGATCATCGACCGGCGCTACAAGGTCGAAGGCGACCTGCGCCGCGAAGTCGCCCTGAACATCAAGCGTCTGATCGAGATCGGCTCGTACCGCGGGAGTCGCCATCGGCGCAACCTGCCGGCACGCGGCCAGCGGACCAAGACGAACGCACGCCAGCGGCGCGGACCGAAGAAGACGGTCGGCGTCCGCCGGAAGAAGTAAGGGGAACCCAGCCCGACCATGGCCGACCGCAAGCGTGCCGTCAAGCAGCGTCGCAAGGAGCGCAAGAACGTGCCCCAGGGTCACGTTCACATCCAGGCGACGTTCAACAACACGATCATCACGATCACCGACCTCGGTGGGGCCGTGATCAGCTGGGGCTCGGCCGGCATCGTCGGCTTCAAGGGCTCCCGCAAGAGCACGCCGTACGCTGCGGCGCTCTCGGCCGAAGGTGCCGCCCGCCGCGCGATGGAGCACGGGATGCGCCAGGTCGAGGTCTACGTCAAGGGCCCAGGGGCTGGTCGGGAGCAGGCGATCCGCTCGCTCCAGGCCGCCGGACTCGAGGTGACCGCGATCACTGACGTCACGCCCATCCCGCACAACGGCTGCCGCGCCCCCAAGCGGCGCCGGGTCTAGGTCAGGAACGATGGCCCGATACACAGGTTCTGTCTGCCGCCTCTGCCGCCGGGAGGGCATGAAGCTCTTCCTGAAGGGCTCGCGCTGCTATTCCAAGAAGTGCGCCTTCGAGCGGCGCCCCACCCCGCCCGGCCAACACGGCGTCCGCCGGCGCAAGGTCGGCGAGTACGGCATGCAGCTCCGCGAGAAGCAGAAGGTCCGGCGCGTCTACGCGGTCCTCGAGCGCCAGTTCAAGAACTACTTCGACGCCGCCGAGTCGCGGCCCGGGGTGACCGGCGAGAACCTCCTCCGGCTGCTCGAGCTGCGCCTCGACAACATCGTCTTCCGGATGGGCTTCGCCTCCTCCCGGGCGGCCTCCCGCCAGCTCGTCAACCACGGCCACTTCGCGGTCAACGGGCGACCCACCAACATCGCCTCGCATCAGCTTCGACCGGGTGACCGGGTCGAGGTCCGCGCATCGCGCACGGGCCGCGAGCCGTTCAAGCTGGCCAAGGAAACCCTCCGCTCGCATCAGCCGCCCGAGTGGCTGAGCGTGGACCCGGCCAAGCTGGCCGGCAGCATCATCGACCAGCCCCGGCGCGACCAGATGCCGCTCGACCTGAACGAGCAGCTCGTGGTCGAGTACTACTCGAGGTAAGCCCCACCCATGATCGAACTCGAGAGCCCCCAGATCGAGCCCGTCGAAGAGCTCGGCACGTTCGCCAAGTACGAGGCCGGGCCGCTGCCGGCGGGATACGGGGTCACCCTCGGCAATGCCCTCCGGCGGGTGCTGCTGTCGTCGCTCGAGGGCGCGGCCGTGACCTCGATCCAGATCCGTGACGTCTACCAGGAGTTCTCCACGATCCCAGGGGTCAAGGAGGACGTCACCCAGATCGTCCTGAACGTCAAGAAGCTCCGGCTCAAGAGCTTCGCCGCGCATCCCGTCCAGCTCAAGCTGGTCAAGAGCGGGGCCGGCGCGGTGACCGCCGCCGACATCGTCGAGTCGGCCGACGTCGAGATCGTCAATCCCGAGCAGATCCTGATGACCCTCGACACCGACGACGTGACGATCGAGCTGGACCTGACCGTGGAGCGCGGCGTCGGCTACCTGGCCGCCGAGCGGTCCGAATCGCTGCCGATCGGGGTCATCGCGGTCGACGCGATCTTCACCCCCGTGCGCAAGGTCAACTACTGGGTCGAGCCCACCCGGGTCGGCCAGATCACCAACTACGACAAGCTGACGATGGAGATCGAGACCGACGGCTCGATCACCCCGGAAGAGGCGCTCTCGCGCTCAGCCGACATCCTCGTCCGGCAGTTCTCCCTGTTCGCCAACATCGGCATGGTCGCCACCCCTGGTGGCGTCGTCGGCGGCGCCCCGCAGTTGCCCCCGAACATGCTCGACATGCCGATCGAGGAGCTCGACCTGCCGATGCGGGCCTACAACTCGCTCAAGCGCAACAACATCGTCAAGGTCGGCCAGCTCCTGCAGCTGTCCGACGACGACCTCCTCCGGATGCGCAACTTCGGGCGCAAGTCGCTCGACGAGATGAAGGAGCGCCTGCGGATGCGCGGCTTCGTCATCCCCGAGACCGAGCCGTCCGATGAGCCGTTCGACGATGAAGGCGAGGAAGTCTGAGCCGTGTCCCACCGGATCGACGGCCGCAAGCTCTCGCGCAAGCAGGGTCCCCGCCTGGCCCTGTTCAAGAACCTGACCGTGTCGGTCCTGCGCTACGAGAAGGTCCAGACGACGGAGGCCAAGGCCAAGGAGATCCGGCCGCGGGTCGAGCGGATGATCACCCTGGCCAAGCGTGGCGATCTCGCCGCCCGGCGCCAGGTGATCGCCGAGTTCCCGAACGAGCCGCTCGTGGTCGACAAGCTGTTCCACGAGATCGCGCCCAAATACGCAGATCGCACGTCCGGCTACACCCGGATCGTGCGCATTGGCCGGCGGCTCGGCGACTCCGCCGAGATCGTCCAGATCGAGCTCGTCTAGGACGAGCTCGGCGATGAGCGCTCGAGAGGGCGCACCCCGGCGCTACCGCGCCCGGGTCGAATATGACGGCACGGACTTTGCCGGGTTCCAGGTACAACCGGGAAAACGGACGGTCCAGGGAGAACTCGAAGCCGCGCTGGCGCGGCTCGAACCGCAAGGCTCGAGCCGGGTCGACGGGGCCGGTCGAACGGATGCCGGGGTCCACGCCGCCGGGCAGGTGATTGCCTTCACCTACGCCGGCGGGCTCAGCGGACCGCGGCTCGAACGTTCGATCGAGGCGTTGCTCCCGGCGGACATCGCCATCAGCGGCGTGCGCCGGGTCCCGGCTCGATTTCACCCGCGCTATGCGGCGCGATACCGGGAGTATCGCTACACCGTCTGGAACGGGCCGCACCGGCCGCTCCTCGAGCGCTATGCGCTCGGCGTGCGGACGCCGCTCGACGACGCTGCGATGGCGCAGGCCGGGTCGGTCCTCGTTGGCCGGCACGACTTCTCCGCCTTCGGGGCGCCGGACCGCCAACCGGTCCGGACCGTGTATGCGGTCCGGGTTCGCCGCCGGGGCCAGGTCGTGACGATCGACGTCAGGGCCGACGCCTTCCTGCGGGGGATGGTTCGACGGATCGTGGCCGTCCTGTTGAAGGTCGGACACGGCAAGCTGGACATGGCTGGGGTCGCGGCGGCGCTTGACGCCGGACGGCCCGCCCTCGCCGGAGCAGCCGCTCCGGCCAAGGGTTTGTGCCTGCGCCGGGTCGCCTTGGGGCGGCCGGCGCGGAAGTGGGATGGAGAACTCGGAGCATCATGACCGCGAAGACCTACTCACCTCGAGAGAGCGAGATCGACCGGCGCTGGTACGTCGTGGATGCGGCGGACGAGACCCTCGGCCGCCTCGCGTCGCGGGTCGCCCATGTCCTCATCGGCAAGCACAAGCCCACCTATGCCCCCCACCTCGACTCCGGCGATCACGTGATCATCCTCAACGCGGCCCGGATCTCGGTCAGCCGCGACAAGCTCGAGTCGAAGCTCTACATCCGCCACAGCGGACATCCCCAGGGCTACAAGGAGGAGACCCTCGGTCACCTCCTCGAGCGCCGCCCCGAGGAGGTCATCCGCCGGGCGATCAAGGGCATGCTCCCGCACAACCGCCTCGGCGCCCAGCAGCTCCGCAAGCTGAAGGTCTACGCCGGTTCGGATCACCCGCATCAGGCCCAGCGGCCTGAGCCGCTGGCCTGACGGAGGACCGCCCCACGATGTCGACCCCTGCGTTCTACTACGGGACCGGTCGCCGCAAGACGGCCATCGCCCGCGTCCGGCTGCTGCCGGGCGAAGGCGAGATCATCGTCAACGGCCGGACGATGGACCAGCACTTCGGCAACGCGGTCAACGAGACCGACGTCCGGATGCCGTTCCGGGTGACCAACACCGACGGCCGCTTCAACACGATGGTCAAGGTCGAGGGCGGCGGGGTGACCGGCCAGGCCGGGGCGATCCGCCACGGGATCGCCCGGGCCCTGCTCCAGATCGACGAGTCGAACCGGCTGCCGCTGCGCCAGGCCGGCCTGCTGACCCGCGACCCGCGGATGAAGGAACGCAAGAAGTACGGCCTGAAGCGGGCCCGCAAGGCGCCCCAGTACACGAAGCGCTAGCCACGGCCAGCGACCCGGCAGGGACGCCGGCCTGATGTCCAGCGCGGGCTCCCTGCGAGGTCGCGATCTGCTCAGCGTCGCGGACCTGTCGCGGTCCGAGGTCGGGGCGCTCTTCGACCTCGCCACGGGGCTGAAAGCGGAGTTCCGGGCCGGCCGCCGCCACGCCCAGCCGGCCCTCGCCGGGCGGACCCTGGCGATGCTCTTCCAGAAGCCCAGCCTGCGCACCAGGGTGACGTTCGAGGCCGGCGCGGCCCAGCTCGGCGGTCACGCGATCTACCTGACCAACGATGTGGTCCTGGGCGCGCGCGAGAGCGTCCGCGACGTCGCCCGCAACCTCGAGCGGTTCATCGACGCGATCGTCGTCCGGACCGGCCCCCACGAGGTCGCGGTCGAGCTGGCGGCCCAGGCCTCGATCCCGGTGATCAACGGCCTGACCCTGCGCGAGCACCCCTGCCAGGCGCTGGCCGACCTGTTCACGGTCGGCGAGCACTTCGGCTCGTTCGACGGGGTCGTCCTGGCCTTCGTCGGCGACGGCAACAACGTCTACCACTCGCTGGCCCTGCTGGGTGCCACCCTGGGCATCGAGGTCCGCCTCGCCCACCCGCCCGGCTACGCCCCCAACCCGCGGATCGTGGAGCGGGCCCAGGCGCTGGCCGCCGAGCACGGCGGTCGGATCGTCTTCGCCCGCGACCCGGCCGAGGTGGTCGCCGGGGCCTCGGTGGTCTACACCGACGCCTGGACGTCGATGGGCCAGGAGGCCGAGACGGAGGAGCGCCGCGACGCGTTCGCGGCCTACCAGCTCAACCAGGCCCTGCTCGACATCGCCGGCCCGGATGCGATCGTCATGCACTGCCTGCCGGCCCATCGCGGCGAGGAGATCACCTCGGACGTGATGGACGGGCCGCAGAGCGTAATCTTCGAGCAGTCGGAAAACCGGCTCCACGTCCAGAAGGCGCTCCTCGTCGAGCTGATCGGGGCGCCGGCGGCCGGGGATCCGGCGGACACGGACCAGCCCAACGCGAGCCTGCCATGAGCGACGCGCCCTACGAGCGCTATAAGGAAGCCCTCCGGGTCGGCCACGTGGCCGCCCTCCACGGCCGGCTCGACGCGGCCCTGGCGGCCTACGCCGAGGCGGCCGCGGTCGCTCCCGACCGGGCCCTGCCCCAGACCAGCCGGGCGGCCGTCCTGGTCCGCCTGGAGCGGCTCGACGAAGCACTCGAGGCGTACGGCGCCGCGCTCAGCCTGGCGCCCCGCGACGAAGCGGCGCTGGGTGGCCGGGCCGACGCCCTCGTCCGGGCCGGGCGGCCGGCCGAGGCCGCCGGCGCGCTCGACCTGCTGGCCGAGATCCAGGCCGTCAGCGGCCGGCTGCCCGAAGCCTGCGATACGGCTCGGCGCGCCCTGGAGCTGGCCGAATCCAAGGCCCGCCGGCGCCACCTGTCGGACCTGACCGAGCTCGTCCGCGACGATCCGGGCGGTGCCGCCGAGGAAGCCCTGGCCCGCGCCATGCGCCTCCTCGAGGAGCCGGTCCGGGTCAACCTGCCGGCGGGCGGCGACGGAGCGCCGGCCGCGGCGGTCGTCGATGCCCCGGCCCCGGTGCCGGTCGAGCTGGTGGCGATCGACGTGGCCGCGGTCAGCGCCCGCCTGGAAGCGGCGATGGCCGCCGAGGCGTCACCCGAGCAGATCGGGACGATCGTCTCGGCCAGCCGCGAGCTGGCCTCGGCCGGCTTCGACGAGGCGGCCCTCGATGCCGCCGATTCGGCGCTCGGCCTGGCGCCCGACGACCCTGACCTGCACCTCGTCCTGGTCGAGCTGTACGTGGCCCGGGGCTGGCGGACGCTGGCCGGCGACAAGCTCCTCCTGCTGGGGCGGCTGGTGGAGCTCTCGGGAGACAGCGTGACCCGCGACCGCCTGTGCGCCGCCGCAACGCGACTCCTGCCAGATGACAGCCGACTCGCCGGATTGTGTGCCTGACGACCTAGACTGGGCCTGATGCAGCTCGTCCAATCGATTCTCGGCCAGGTCCAGCTCAACACCGTCGTCGATGTCGGGATCACCGCTCTCCTGATCTATGGCCTGTTCAGCCTGATCCGCGGCACCCGCGCGGTCAGCCTGGTGATCGGCGTGACGGTCATGCTCCTGGTCTACGCCGCGGCCCGCTTCTTCGACTTGCGCCTCCTCCGCCAGGTCCTCGAGACCGGCGCCCTGGTCGGCGTGTTCGCCCTGGTCGTCGTGTTCCAGCCGGAGCTGCGCCGGGCGCTCGACCGGATCGGCCGGGTCGGGTCGTTCGCGTGGCTGCTGAGCGGCGCCGACCAGCGGATCATCGGCCACGTCGCGGCCGAGGTCGCCCGGGCCTGTGGCGGGCTGGCCGCCGAGCACTACGGCGCCCTGATCGTGATCGAGCGCGAGACCGCCCTGGGCGAGATCGCCGAGACCGGGGTGATGCTTCACGCCGATCTGACGGCGGACCTCCTGCGCACGATCTTCATGCGCGGCTCACCGCTCCATGACGGGGCGGTGATCATCCGCGGTGACAGCGTCGTCGCCGCCGGGGCCGTGCTGCCGTTGGCCGAGACGACGATCCTGCCCGCCGAGCGCTTCGGGACCCGTCACCGGGCGGCGGTCGGGATCGCCGAGCAAACCGACGCGATCGTCGTCGTCGTGTCCGAGGAGACCGGCCAGACCAGCCTCGTGGAGCGCGCCCGGATCGTGCGCAACCTGAACCCCGTCCAGCTCGAGCGGGCCCTGCGCGGGCTGCTCGATTCGTCCGGCGGCCGGCGCTCGATCCTGGGCCGGATGCCCTCGGGCAGCCTCGGCCCGGCCAGTGCCCGGCTGGCCCGCCTGCGCCGGGTGGCCGACGACGCGAGCGGCCTGTCGGCCTCGCCGTCGGCCTCGCTGTCGGTCCCGCCGTCGGCCTCGCTGTCGGCCCCGCCCAGCTCGCCGGCCAGCGCGCCCGCCAACCCGTCGGGCCCGCCCAGCCCGCCGCCGATCGGACCGGCTGCACCATGAGCCGGACCGTGCACCGGATCGCGGCCCGGATCGTCCGCAACTGGCCGCTCAAGCTGGGCTCGGTCGTGCTGGCCACGTTCCTGTACGCCGGGCTGGTCCTGTCCCAGAACGCCCAGGTCTGGCCGGG
>DATGGC010000384.1:0-2578 GCA_035308745.1 Candidatus Limnocylindrales bacterium
CGCCATCGCAGGGTTCGCCGGCCTCTCCCTGGCTCTCGTCCGCGATCGCCGTCGGGGTCGCTGACGCCTCGTCCGGCCCCGGGTCGATCGGCGGGATTGCCCCGGGGCCGGCGAACCTAGAACGGATGCGTGGTCAGCGGGCCGCGCAGGTTCCCGGCGCGGGCGAGGGTGACCGGCCTGACGTGGGCCTGCTGCCAGAGCCAGACCCGGGTCGTCTCCCCGGAGGCATGGATCTCGGCAGCGATCGAGCGGCCGAAGTAGCGGTAGTGCCAGGGCTCATGCGCGTAGCAGACCTGGCTCTGCTTGTCCTTGGGATAGGACAGGACGAAGCCGTACTTCCAGGCGTTCGTCGTCATCCAGGCGCCGGCGGCGGTCGTCGCCCAGTCGAAGTCGTTGAGATGCCAGGGCGCCCCGCCGCCGGCGCTCTTGAAGTCGATCGCGGTGCCCAGCTGGTGCTCCGAGTGTCCCGCCCGGGCACTGCCCAGCAAGGCGCTGTCATAACCCAGCTCGGCGACCCAATGATTGAACGTGGAGACCTGGGTGTTGTAGCTCCGATAGGCGCCCTCGACGGCGATCGGGGCGCCGGCCGCCCGAGCGGCCCTGGTGAGCGCTGCCAGGTCGGGGATGACGAACGAGCGAACCAGGCCGCTGCCGCCGATCCCCGCTCGGCCGACGGGCACCAGGTCCTTCGGGGCGTAGCTGGACGGCACCCGCAGGTTCCAGTCGACGAGCGTGGAGGCCCAGTCGCCGTAGCTCGCATCCTGCGTCTCGGTGTTGCCGAGCCGGCACGACGGCGGCGTTCCGGTCAGCGGGGGCGGGGGCACGATGGTGATCGAGGCGGCGGCGACGGGGCCGAATGCCGCGGCGGCCATCAGCAGGGCAAATGCAAACCCGATCGGCAGGGAACGACGGCGATGTCGGCGACCGAACACGAAGCTCTCCAGGACAGCCAGCGGTGTTCGCCCATCCCATCACGATGAATCGGCCGGGACTATAGCCGGTTTGGTCCATGTCCCGCGCATGACCGTTAGTCGGCCGGACCCGCCGTACCAGCCTCCTGGATCGCCGCCGGTCAGGCCGAACGGGTCGCTGAGCCGAGTCCCCAACGCGAATCTCGTCAGGCTGGGCGACCGCCCAGCTTGACGATCGCAGCGTCGATCCGGCGCCGGCGGGTCTCGGCCGTCTTGGCGTCCCTGACGGCGATCACGTAGGCGCTCTTGTTGCTGTAGGACAGCGCGTCGAACGCCGCTCGGGCGATCGGGGCGGCGTCGAGCGCCGCGGCGAAGTCCTCGGGCACGTCGATCACCCTGGGCGCGAGGTCGAGCTCGAGATCGACATCGACGACGTCCCAGGCGGCGACGCCGGCTACCGCCCGATTCTCGGCGCTGACGCCGATCAGGTATTCGGATCCGTAGACGGCAACGGTGCTCCGGTACGTGAGCCGTGGATCGTGACCGTCACCGGCGGCCGCTTGCCATGGCCGAGCGCGGCCACTACCTCGGGTGGCACGGACATGCCGCAGGCGGTCTTGCCCCGGAGCTCGATCGTGGCGCGAAAGGTGACCATCGGACGTCCTCCCGGTCGAGTATGCCAGTCACCTTGCTCACATTGCCGGCCGCTTTATGGATTCCGCGGTTCCCCACCAGCTTGAGACGGCTCCGCGCGACCCCTGAATCGTTGGCACGGGTCAAGATAGCCAGGCCCGCGATTCGGACAGCCTGCGAATCGCGTCGGCCGCGCTGGAGCCGTTCAAATGAACCAGTTGATCGTGATCGCGTTCGACCACTTCGCTGACGCCCGCAATGCCCTGAAGAGCCTCCGCGAGCTGGAGCACCAGAGGCGGATCCGGTTCGAGGATACGGCCCTGGTCGAGCGTGACCCGGACGGAACGGCCCACGTGACCAACGAGGTCAGCGGCACGACCGAGACGGCGGTTGTTGCCGGCGCGATCATCGGCGGGCTGCTCTCGTTCGTGTTTCCGCCCGCCGGGATCGCCATCGGCGCGGCGCTGGGGGCCGTCGTTGGTTCGTCGCTCGACACGGGCGTCAGCGGTGATTTCGTGAACGAGGTCAAGACGACGCTGCGGCCCGGACGGTCGGCCCTCTTCCTGGTGGTCAAGCGCTCGGATGCCGACGCGCTGATGGCGGTGCTTCGGAGCTACTCCGGCGACCTGATCCAGACCACGCTCGACAGCGAAGGCGAGGACGCGCTCCGCGAGGCGCTCGAATAGCGGTTCAGTGTGCGACGGGCCTCGGCCGTCGAGGCGTCCGGCGTGCCGGAGCTTGCGGGCCCAGGATCGTTGACAAATTCCACCCCCAGCGGCTGTATGGTCGGATCTCCTCCGGATTGGGGACTGGTCAGTCGATCCCGCATCCGGCCACGCACGAGTTGGGAGCCGACACTGCACCCCGCAGCCTGAATCGGGGCCGACTCTCGCAATAACGCGGCCCTCGGTGGAATTTGGCAACGTCCGGCACCAAACCTGGCCTAGCCTGGTGCCCACAGGTGACCGTCGGCTCGGACGGGCCCGCCGGTCAGGATCGCCTGCTCGACGAGCAGGTCGAGGTAGCGGTCATGG
>DATGGC010000385.1:0-3523 GCA_035308745.1 Candidatus Limnocylindrales bacterium
AGGCCCGCCACCACGAACGCCAGGTCAGCGTCCTGGCCCGCCACGAAGAGCGCCGGAAGTGGAAGGCGATCAGCAAGTCGGTGGGCAAGCACATGGACGCGAAATACGGAGCGGAGCGGTGGTGAAGGCGAGCCTGCCGGCTGGCGTGGATGCCCGCCCCTTCGAGCCGGGCGCCGACGACGAATCCCTGGTCGCGCTCATTCACACCAGCCATCGGTTGGACGACGTCGACGATCTGCCGTCCCTCGAGAGCTTCCGATCCGAGCAGGCCCACTTCGACGGCTTCGATCCCCGGCGCGACGTGCTCGTGGTGGAAGCCGAGGGCGGGCTGCGCGCCGGCGCCCGGATCACGGCGGCAATCCGTTCCGGACGCGGCAGCTATCGCTTCGAGGGCTGGGTCGCCCCGGCCTGGCGCGGCCGGGGAATCGGCCGGGCGCTGCTGGCCTGGATCGAGGAGCGCGCCGCCGAGATCGCCGCTGTCGACGGCCGTCCTGGTCCGGGGATCCTCGAGACGTGGATCGACGCGACGCAGGCCGGGGCCGTGGCGCTGTTCGAGGAGCACGGCTATGCGATCGGCCGCTACGGCCTCCTGATGACTCGCGACCTGGGCGCCCCGCTCGAGCCTCCGGCCCTGCCCGACGGGCTCGAGATCCGGCCCGTGGAGCCAGCCCATCACCGGCAGATCTGGGATGCCGACACGGAGGCCTTCCGCGACCACTGGAACAGCGCCGAACGGACCGAGGCCGACTTCGAGGGCTGGTTTGCCGAGCCTGAGATCAACACCAGCCTGTGGCGGGTCGCCTGGGATGGCGCCGAGGTCGCGGGCGCGGTGATGCCCTCGATCTGGCCGGCCGAGAACCGGACCCTCGGCATCCGCCGGGGCTGGCTCGACCACGTCAGCGTCCGCCGGCCGTGGCGCCGGCGGGGCCTCGCCTCGGCCCTGATCGTCCACGCCATGGCCGGCCTGCGCGCGGCTGGAATGACCCAGGCCGCCCTCGGGACCGATGCCGAGAACCTGACGGGCGCCGTGCGCGTCTACGAGCGGCTCGGCTTCGAGCGGACCCGGACCACGGTCAACTACCGCAAGTCGCTCTAGGCGTCGTCCACCGCCGGGCCGTCCGGGACCGGTCAGGCGAAGAGGCGCCCGCCGCTGGTCACAAGCTCGATCCAGGCCGCCTCGCGCTCGATCGTCGTCGACGGCCCGTGGCCGGGCCGGACCCGCGTCCCGGGTTCGAGCCGGCCGAGCCGGGCGATCGATTCCGCCATCTGCCGGGATGAGCCCCCGGGCAGGTCGACCCGGCCCCAGCCACCGGCGAAGAGAGTGTCCCCGCTGAACAGGATGCCCTCGTCGGGCGCCAGCAGGCAGACCGAGCCCTCGGTGTGGCCGGGGGTATGGAGGACGTCCAGCCGGAGCGAGCCGAAGCGGATGATGCCACCTTCGCTCAGCTCGACCGCCGGCACCGACGGCGGAATCTCGAAGGGCGCGGCGATCGCCTGGGGGTGGACCAGCCGCTCCCGGTCCAGCGGATGGACCGCGATCGGGGCGCCGGTCTGGGCCGACAGGGCGGCGTTATCGCCGATGTGATCCCAGTGACCGTGGGTCGAGATGATCAGCTTGAGCGTCCAGCCTCGCTCGGCCAGCTCCGTGCTGATCCAGGCCAGCGACGGGATCGCGGTGTCGATCGCGACCGCCTCCCGGCTGACCGGGTCGGCCAGGACCAGGACGTTGGTCGCGATCGGGCCGACGGCCCGGCTCAGGACCTCCACGGGGCGGCCTGCGGTGCGAACGACGGCGTTGACCGAGCGACCGTCAGGCCTCGAGCTTCGTCTTCATGCACACGAAGGTCTGGCCGATCATCTTGTTGGCCGTCCCTTCGATCAGGCGGGCGCCCAGGCTGGCCAGCGTCCCCGAGATGTTGACGTCGGCGCTCCAGGCCATCGTCGTGCCACCGTCGGGACCGTCGCTCAGGCGCATCGTGGCCGTGCCGTCGACCGCGCTGCCCGGCGCCTGGCCGTGGGCCTTGACCTCGGCCACCTCCGAGTCGGTCACGGTGACCATCTCGCCGTCGAGGTTGAAGCGGGCGTTGATGAAGCCGATCCCGACCTTGGCCCGGGCCTTGAAATGGGTCGCGTCGCTGGCTTCGACGGACTCGACGCCGGGACCGCACGAGCCGGCTTCGACGGGGTTGGTGACGAACGCCCAGACCTTCGGCCGGGGCGCGGCGATCTCGACAGTGCCTTCGAAATGCATGGGTCCTCCGGGGATCGGCGGGCTCAGCCGCCGGTAGGCGTGCCGCTGCCGACGTAGGCGTGTGGCTCACGAACGAAGCTCGAGCGGCAGCCGATCGAGCAGAAGGCATACACGACGCCGTCGTGCTCGGCCAGGTGACGGGCGCTGGCCCGATCGACGGTCATCCCGCAGACCGGATCGAGCAGGACGATGTCGTCGACGGCCGGGGCGGCCAGGAGCGGGTGCGGCTTGGAGGCCTCGCTGGCCAGCGTCGCCGGTCCGGGCGAGGCGACGAACGAGGCTCGGCCACGGCGGACCTGGACGAGCTCGGCCAGGATCGAGACGGCGACCTCGGCCGCACCCTCGGCACCCAGGTCCAGGCCGGCCGGCGCGCGCAAGGCGGCGACCCGCTCGGGCGCCAGCCCCTCCCCCAGCAGCCATGCCCGGACCGTCTCGGCCCGCTTGGGGCTGGCCACCAGGCCGATGTAGGCCGGCTCGAGGCGCAGGGCGGACAGGACCGCCTCCTCGTCCCAGGTGCCCTGGCTGGCCACGACGACGTAGGGCCCGACGGCCGGCGTGGGCAGCACCGCGAAGTCGTCAGCGGCGATCACCCGCACGGCATCGGGCAAGTGGCCGCCCTCGGCGACCGGGTCGACCACGGTCACGTCGAAGCCCATCCCGAGGCCCAGCTCGGCCAGCGCTCCAGCAATCGGGCTCGTGCCGGCAATCCAGAGGGCCGGCGCCGGCAGGTGCGGTTCCACGTAGATCTCCAGGGTTCCGCCGGAGTGGCAGGTCATGATCTCGTCGACCACGCCGTCGCCTCGGCGCGAGTCCGAGGGTAGCTCCTTGCTGATTCGGAGGAGCCGCGGCTGGCCATCGGCGATCGCCCGGAGCCCCTCGCGGATGACCAGCGGGCGGGCACAGCTGCCGCCCACGAAGCCCTCGATCGAGCCGTCCGGATGGATCAGCCCGCGGGCACCGGGGCGGGCCGACGTGGGCCGCTGGACGGCCACGACGGTCGCCAGGGCGAACGACTGACCGAGGCGATCGAGCTCGACCGCCCGGGCGAGGAGGGAGACCGGCGACGTCATCGAGGCGCCGCCGGCCGGACCGGAGTGCCTACGCCGTGACCCCCTTCTCGTTGAGGATCGCCCAGACCTTCTGGGGGGTCATCGGGATGTCGATGTTGCGGACGCCGAGGTGCCACAGGGCATCGACCACGGCGTTGGCGATCGCCGGCGGAGCGCCGACGGTGGCCGACTCGCCGACGCCCTTGGCCCCGATCGGATGATG
>DATGGC010000386.1:0-12286 GCA_035308745.1 Candidatus Limnocylindrales bacterium
GCCCACCACCGAGCAACGCGCCGACCAGCAAGCCGACGGCCAAGCCCACGGCCAAGCCGACGGCCAAACCGGCTCCGACGCTGACGATCAAGACCGGCAGCACGTCGCTCGGCACGGTCCTCGTCACCTCCGACGGCCTGACCCTGTATATCCACGCGGGCGATACGTCGACCCACTCCGGCTGCACCGGATCGTGCGCCACCGCCTGGCCGCCACTCCTGGTCAAGGCCGGCACCAAGGTCAAGGGCGGCTCCGGCGCCGGCGGCCGGTTCGCCACGTTCAAGCGCAGTGACGGCACGACCCAGGTGACGTACAACGGCCACCCGCTCTACTCGTGGACCGGCGACTACTACCCGGGCGACACCACCGGGCAGGGGATCGGCGGGTTCAGCGTCGCCAAGGCGTAGCGCCCGGTTCCGGTTAGCGCACGTTTCCCCGGCCGGGCGTCACGCCTTGGCGGGCTTGGCCGCCGGCGCACCGGCCACCCGGGCCGCCCGGGCCTTGCCCGCAGCCTGATGGACCGAGCGGTCGACCTCGAAGGCCAGGATCGCCTTTTCCATCCGCAGGAGCTGGTTGTCCTGGGCATGGAGCGTTTCCTCGATCGCCAGGATCCGTTCGGCGACCTCGGTCAGGTGCTTGAGCGAGAGCTGGCCGGCGGAGATCAGCCGTTCGTTCTGCTTCTCCTCGAGGTCGGCCTGGTCGGCCGCGTGCTCGAGGGTGGCCCGGTCGTGGGCCGCCGCCCGGTTGCCGGCCAGCAGGATCAGCGGGGCGGCATAGGCCGCCTGGGTGCTGAACGCCAGGTTCAGGAGGATGAACGGATACGGATCGAAGGGCTTGCTCAACAGGTAGATGTTGGACAGCAGCCAGATCACGACGATCACCGTCTGGACGATGATGAAGCGCCAGCTGCCCATGAAGCCGGTGACGAGATCGGCGATCCGGGCGCCCTCCGGCGCCTCGTCGATCAGGGCCCGATTGACCGGGTGGTGATACGGCGCTCGCGCCACGTCCAGGCCTCCTCATTCGAAGCGACGGGTCAGATGATGCGGATCGTACGATCAGTTCCCCGAAGGTGGGCATGAGCGCGAAACGGGTCGCGGCCCGGCTGATCGGCCTGGGCGTCGCCGGCTTGGTCGTAGCGTCATGTGCCGGTTCGATTAGTGCCGGCTCGCCGGCGGCCAGTTCGGGCTCGCCGGCGGCCAGTTTGCCCGGTGTCGGCACGCCTGGTCTCGGTTCGCCGGCGGCCAGCAGCCTCCCGGCAGCCAGGAGCCTCGCCGCGGTCGCGAGCGCCCCGGCCGGCTGGTCGGAGGTGTCGTGGAGCGACCCGAGCCTGGCCGTTGACTTGCCCGCGGACTGGACGGCCGGCGATCCGACCGTGACCGGCGATCCGTCGATGGTCGCCACGCTGACCGGCGATCAGCTCAAGGCACAGCAGTGGTACGACCAGATGGTCGCCAGCGGCGCGGTCCGCTTCCTGGCCAACGGGCCGATGCCCACCTCGCAGGGCACCCTGAGCGGGGGCAGCATCGACGTGACCGTCGAGACCGGTGATGCCAGCTTGCGCGCCTTCGCCGATCGGGAGGCAGGGGTCGACGCGCAGATCGGAGCGTTGACCACCGGGATCACCTCATCCTCGATGACCCTGGCGATCGGGCCGGCGATCCGGGATGCCTATTGCGGCCAGCTCGGCGACTCGCCGCCGTACTGCGAGATCGACGAGCTCGTCCGCCTCACGGACGGCCGGAGCCTGACCATCGCGATCTCGGGTTCGGAGGCTTCGGTGTCGATTGCCGCGGTCGCGCCATTCGCCGACCAGGTGCTGGCGACGCTCAGATCTGCTCCGTAGCGGAGCCACCGGTGGCAGGGAATCGACCGTGGCGGGAGTGCCCCCAAGGGGATTCGAACCCCTGATCTCCACCTTGAAAGGGTGGCGTCCTAGGCCTCTAGACGATGGGGGCGAGGCGGGCCGAGTGTATCAGGGGCCTGCCCTCGGGCCGGCTTTGGCGCGAGGGCGGGGGTCGCTCGGACCCACAGGATTCCATCGCCGATCCAGGTCCTCGCGGCGTCGAGGAGGGCCCCAGCAACGGCCTCGGCTCCCATCGGGAATGCGGCCTGGATCGTCCGGGGGTGCTCGCGAACGATCGCCTGGTGATGGCGCGTTCGAGGCAGGACCAGGACGGCATGGATCGGCAGGTCTGCCCGTGGGCCGCCGGCGAGGGCCGAGCGCAGAGCGGCGCGCTTGGAGTGGAGCTCGCGGATGATCTCCTCGAGGCTGCCGACCCGTGTCTCGACCTCGGAGATGACCGAAACCGTTGGACCGTCAAGCCTGAGGTCGATCGAGCGCCGGTCGAGGCCCGGGAGCGGCGCCTCGACGGTCCGCCGCCAGCGCCGGTCGATCGTGGCCAAGACGGCCTCGATGATTCTTGCCTGGGCGGCGTCGCGGATCAGTGGTCCCGAGTTCGCATAAGCGCTCAGCCGCAGGTCCGCCCCGAGGACCGCGGCGACGTGAAACCGAACGCGCAGATTGACGCGCGGATCGCCCCGCTCGAGGCGCGAGATCAGCGTCCGATCCACGCCCAGGGCGCGGCCGATCGCGGCCTGGGTCAAGCCTGCCCGCCGACGCAGGGCACCGAGCTCCTCCCCGAGCCGGATGGCCTGCCTCCGCGCCTGTCGGTCACCTTCGCGCATCGCGATTCGGTTTGTCGCCACGTCCGTCCCAATCCGTGCCCATGGCTGGCTTCCTGTCGGCGTCCGCTCCAGGCCACCCGGCGCGGGTACCCAGTACATCAAATCGGCCTTTTCGGGCCCTTATCTGACACGGGACGACTGAAATTCAACCAATCCACGCTTGGCCAAGCGCGAATCCACGCTCGGAGGCGCGGCGCAGGGACCGAAACAGGGCTTTTGAGGTACCTCGTACCCGCGCCTGCGTACGAGGCATCGCCTCGGGCGGGCCGGGAGCGACGGAGGCGCAACGGGGCCCTGCGCGGGGCGCGAGAACGAGCGGCGGGATGCCACTTGACCCCGGGCTACGGGTGGTAGAGCAGCCCCAGGATCGTGGCGAAGGCCAGCACGCCGGCGGCCAGGATCGCGGCGAATCCGCCGGCCAGGGCCAGGACCACGGCACGCCCGGCTCGGCCTTCACGGGCGGCGCGGTACGTAGCGGCGGCACCACCCGCGGCCGCAACGACGAGCACGATCCCGAAGATCGTGGCGGCCGTCGCCAGGAGCGGGATCTGGCTGGCGTCGCGCTTGAGGAACGCGTAGATGACCAGCGCCAGCGAGCCGATCAGGGCGATCGCGATCGCGATCCAGATCGGGCTGATCCGGCGCCCGCTGCGGGCCGGACGATACCCGGGGCCGGGACGCAGGCCTGGGCCCGGCCGTGGTCTATCGCCGGTTGGCGCCCCGGGGTCCGGGGGTCGAACGGCGCCGCCGGTCATGCGCCGCCCTTGGTGCGGTGATAGATCGCCACGTTGTAGCTCAGGCGCGGTCGCTTGAGGGTCGCCAGCACCGTCGACCCGACCGGACCGAAGACAGCTTCGAGGAACGTGGCCGTCGCCTCCATCGAATCGAACGTCCAGAAGCTATGGACGACTCGAATCTTGAACCCATGCTTGAGAAACCAGCCGTTCCGCCGGCTCCAGCTGCCGTACTCGGGCAGATCGCCGCGCAGCCGCGAGACGTCGTCCCGGCCAAAGTCATGGACGACCAGCAGGCGGCCGGCGTGGCGCAGGACCCGATCCGCCTCCTCGAGCTCGTTCTCGCTGGAGCTCCGGAAGCCCGACCAGTACGAGACCACGGCATCCGCGCTGGCATCGGGCCGCTCGATCCGGGCGCTCCAGTCGGCGATCGCCGTGACCCGGGCACCGCCTTGTTCGAGCTGTCGGACGCGCCCGGGTCCGCCGCCGAGAAGGATCACATCGCGACCCCCCACCGGGCCCAGTGCCTCGATCACGCGTGGGACCTTGCCTTCGACGTCCAGACTGCCGAGCAGTCGTCCGGCCAGCTCCGGATCGGCCGGTTCGAACGGGAGATCTGCCACAGACGCCCGAGTATAGACGCGGCCCAGCTCGATTCAGGCGGGTGTCTCAGATCAAATCCCCCGATCACGTCATGCCGGCAGCAGGACCGCTCCGAAGCGGGCCGGCAGCACCAGGTCCAGCGCGCCGTCGGGGCCGACCTGGAGCGGACCAAGGCCGTCCGCCGGCTCCGAGGTGACGAGGCGAGCCACGAGGCTGAGGCCCGCCAGCTCGGCCGCCTGGACGGGCAGCGCCACCGGCCCCTCGCCGGCATTGGCCACGACCAGTGCCGGCGGCGCACCATCGGCCACGTCGCTCAGCGCGTCCCAGCGCCCGGCCCGCAGGATGGCCAGCGAGTCGCCCGAGGTGCCCACGATCCGCAGGGCCCCGCCGCGCAGGACGGCGACATCGTGGCGCAGGCGGAGGGCGGCCCGTACGAAGGTCAGGGTCGGCTGGTCCCAGGCCGACTCGTCCCACGGGAACGAGCGCCGGCAGTCGGGATCGTTGGCCCCTTCCAGCCCGATCTCGTCGCCGTAGTACACGCACGGAGCACCGGGCACGCTGGCCTGGAGCAGGAAGGCCATCCGGACCGATGCCTCGTCGCGGCTGAACAGGGTCCGGATCCGGGGCGTGTCGTGGCTGTCGAGCAGGTTGAGCTGGACGGCAGTCGTCTCGGGGGCATAGGCGTTGAGCACGGCCTGCAGCCGGCCGGCCATCTCCTCGCCGCTCAATCGCCGGATCTGGGAGTACTCGTGGTGGCTGCGGACCACCGCATCGTCGAGGTGATGGGCGCCGCAAAAGCCGAGGATCGCCTCGGCCAGGGGATAGTTCATGACCGCGTCGAAGCGATCGCCGGCCAGCCATTCGGGGGCGATCCGCCAGATCTCGCCGACGGAATAGGCCTCCGGATCGACCGCCCGGATCCGCGCCCGGAATGCCTGCCAGAACGGCGGGTCGGCGATCTCCTCGGGCACGTCCAGGCGCCAGCCGTCGATCCCGAAGCGGATCCAGTGCTCGGCCACGTTGAGCAAGTAGTCGCGCACCGGCTGGTAGTCGGTATTGAGCTTTGGCAGGGCGGGCAGCCCCCACCACGCTTCGTAGCCGAGCCGGTCGAGCGAGCTGGCGTCCTCGCCCGGCTGACCCGGGGCATTGACCGTCCGGCCGGTGTCGGGATAGGCCAGCAGCTGGCGCCCGTCGGCGAGCGCCGTGCGGTCCTCGCGGAACCAGTCGAGGTAGGGCGAGGCGATGCCGTTCTCGAGGATGTGATGGAACGGCCAGAAGCCCCGCCCGGTGTGGTTGAAGACCCCGTCGAGGACGATCCGCATCCCCCGGGCGTGGACCGCGTCGACGAGCTCGCGCAGGGCCGCGTCGCCGCCTAGCAGCGGATCGACCCGCAGGTAGTCGTACGTGTGGTAGCGGTGGTTCGAGGCGGACGCGAAGATCGGGGTCAGGTACAGGGCGGTGACGCCCAGGTCGGCGAGCATCGGCAGGTGCTCGGCGATCCCCAGCAGGTCGCCGCCCTTGAACCCGTGGAGCGTCGGTGGATCGGCCCACGGTTCCAGATGGCCCGGCTTCGGGACGCGGTCGCTGGCGGCGAATCGATCGGGAAAGATCTGGTAGAAGACGGCATCGCGAACCCAGCGCGGCGTGTCGATCACCGCTTCAACCTAGCCTCCCAACCGGGGACCGGTTGGGCCGCCGATCAGGGTTCGACCAGGTAGGCGCGGACCTCGGGCGCGAGGAGCCCCCGGAAGAGAAGGATGGCGAAGGCCAGGACGAAGAGCGTCGCGGCGATCCGGGGACCGGTCTGGATGAAGGACAGCCAGGCCAGGGGGATCGCCGGCAGGGTCAGCGTGGCCAGGCCGAGAGCCAGGCCGCGCGCGGCCTCCTTGCGCTGGAAGACGAGGGTCATCGTGAAGATCGTGTAGGCCAGGAGGACCATCGTCACCACCCCGATCGGGCTGACCGGCATGGCCACGGCCTGCTGCACGACCCAGTTCAGCGACAGGCCGATGATCGCCAGGATCAGGAACCCGTAGACCAGGAAGATCACGATCCCGGAGGGCACCCGCTGGCGGGCGGCCGTCGCCTTGGAGCGGCGTGCGGACGGGTTCGACGGCGACGACTTCATCCGCGCGATTCTGCCACGGCGGCAGATCTGTGCTGTGGGCCGGCCGGCCTCGATCATCGGACCAGAGCGGCACGAGTCGGCTGGGGACGGTAACCTAGGCCGCCGGAGCCCCGCGGGCGCCGCTCACCAACCTGCCCGTCGACCTGCATCGACCTTGAGGACACCTTGAGCAAAGCATCACGCCGCAGCTCGCGGACCACCCGCGGAGCCTCCGGCCGACCGACCGGCAGTGGATCCGCCCAGCGCGGTCCGGCCCCGATCTCCAACCGCCCGGCTGGCACGAATCCGCCCAGTACGAGCTCTTCGGCCGGCGAATCCGGCCCGCCCGTCGTCGACGCGGCAGCGCTTCCCACCGGCCCGGCCCCTGGCCCGCGCCCAGCCGGCACGCGCCCCGCGGGTCCACGTCCGGGCAGCGCCCGTCCCGGCAGCTCCAGCCGGCCCCGCCGAACGCTGTACCAGCCCTCGTTCTTCGATCGCCATCGGACGGCGATCCTGGGTGGCGGCCTGGTCGCCGTGGTCGCGGTCCTCGGTGCGTTCTTCTTCCTGAACGCCACTGCCGCGGCGTATTCCTGCGCCACCGAGACCCAGCCCCTGCCGTCGGGTACGCCCCTGCCCAACGGCTCGCCGGCGCCCCTCGGCCAGCCCCAGCCGGACATGGGCAACCTGCACATCGCGGTCGGCAGCAGCCACCAGTATTCGTACTGCCCGCCGGCGTCCGGCCCCCACTACAACAACCCGGGGGTCGACGGACCGATCCCGGCCAAGTTCTACGGACCGGACGACGGCACCAAGCCCCAGGGCTGGATCCACAACCTGGAGCACGGCGCGATCGTGATCCTCTACAACTGCAAGATGGGCGCCTGCGACGCCGCGACCCAGACGGCGCTCCAGGCGATCCCCGTGGGATTCCCCGACAGTCCGGTGTGCGGGATCAAGGCCGGGGTGCTGGCCCCGGTCGTCGCTCGATTCGACGACATGCCAGCGGAGTTCGCGGCGCTCGTCTGGGACCGGGTCCTGTACATGAACACGCTCGATGTCAGCGAGATCAAGGCGTTCTATGCCACCCAAGGGGAGCTCTACAACCCCGAGCCACAATGCGCCCGGCCGTCGCCGAGCCCCAGCGTCGGCCCGTCGACCGTGCCGAGTCCGTCGCCCGCCAGCTCGCCGTCCGCGGACGCATTGCCCAGCGACGCACCGGCAGCGAGCCCATCGCCGGCCGCCTCGCCCGCAGCCAGCTGAGCCATGGCGCGCCAGGGCAAGTCAGGTGGTCCATCCGGGACTGGCTTCGTCGACGACGGGACGGCCGACCGGCTGTACGCCTACCGCTCCGAGGGTGACCTTGGCGGCGTGGGAATCCCGCTCGAGGGGATGGCCCTCGGCCGCCTCGGGCCGGACGGCCTGGTTCGACGCGAGGGACGCAGCGTCCCGGTCGGCGAGCTGGTCCCGGCTGCGCCAGTCCCGCGTCCGGGCAAGATCGTGTGCATCGGCCTGAACTACGCGGATCACGTTGCCGAGGGTGGCCGAACCGGCCCCGACCGGCCGCTGATCTTCGCCAAGTTCAGCAACGCCGTGGTGGCCGACGGCGAGCCGGTGATCCGGCCGGCCGGCAGTCACGCCCTGGACCTCGAAGCCGAGCTCGGCGTGGTGATCGGGCGCGGCGGCCGGCACATCAAGGCGGCCGATGCATACAGCCATGTCCTGGGATATGTCGTCGTGAACGACATTTCGGCCCGCGACTGGCAGGGCAGCGCGCCCGCCCTGGGACCCGGCGAGAAGGGCGACGGCCAGTAGCTGCGGGCCAAGGGCTCGGACACCTTCCTGCCGATGGGCCCCGTGCTGGCGTTCAAGACGGCGATCCCGGACCCCCACCGCCTCCGGATCCGGTCGTGGCTGATCCCGGGCAAGGGCACGCAGGCTGGCACGGCGGTCCTGATGCAGGACGGCAACACGGCCGACATGATCCACCGGATCCCTGAGCTGATCGAATTTGTCAGCGCCTCGATCAGCCTCGAGCCGGGGGACGTGATCTCGACCGGCACGCCGGCCGGTGTCGGCGTCTTCCGCACGCCGCCGGTCTTCCTGGAGCCCGGCGACCGGGTCCGGGTCGAGGTCGAGGGCATCGGCAGCGTCGAGAACCCGATCGTCGCAGACGACTAGACTCGGCTCGAGGTGGCATTCATCGCCGAGAGCCAGATCCCGGGCACGATGCGCGCGCTGGTCAAGGCCAGCCCGTCGGCGGGTGCCGAGCTGCGCGACGTGCCCGTCCCCGTTCCGGGCGATGGCGAGCTGCTGATCCGAGTCGAAGCCGCCAGCCTGTGCGGCACGGACCTCCACATCTATCGCTGGGACGATTGGGCCGAGAGCCGGCTGGGCACTGGCCTGCCCCGGATCTTCGGCCACGAGATGGCCGGCCGGGTGGTGGCCCACGGCCCCAACGTGCGTGGCCGCGGCGAGATCCCGCTGGGCACCCTGGTCGCCGCCGAGACCCACCTCGTCGACCAGAGCTGCTACCAGTGCCGGACGGGCCGCGAGCATGTCTGCGCGAACCTCCGGATCCTGGGCGTCGACATGGATGGGGCGTTCGCCCAGTACGTCGCCCTGCCGGCCCACAACGCCTGGCCGTCGGCCGGGCTGAGCCCCGAGATCGCAGCCATCCAGGAGCCGATGGGCAACGCCGTCCATGCCGCGTTCGTCGAGGAGCTCGCCGGCCAGACCGTGGTCGTCACCGGCTGCGGCCCGATCGGCCTGATGACGGTGGCCATCGCCAAGCTGGCCGGGGCGGCCAAGGTCTTCGCCACCGACATCAATCCCGAACGGCTCGAGATCGCCCGGCGGCTCGGGGCGGACGTGGTGATCAACGGCCGGGAGGATGTCGTCGGCCGGCTGCGCGAGCTGACCGGCGGGGTGGGCGTCGACGTCGTCCTCGAGATGAGCGGCGCCGAGGTCGCGATCCGGCAGGGCTTCGAGGCGGTGACCAACGGCGGCCGGGTGTCGCTCCTGGGCATCCCCGAGCGGCCGATCACCCTGGACCTGGCCAGCGACGTGATCTTCAAGGGCCTGCGGGTCTACGGGATCACTGGCCGCAAGATGTTCGAGACTTGGTACCGGACCCAGGCGCTCCTGGCCCAGGGCCTCGACCTGACCCCGATCGTCACCCATCGGATCGCCCTGCGCGACTATCACCAGGCATTCGAGCTCCTGGCCGGCGGCCACGCCGGCAAGGTCGTGCTCCTGCCCCAGGAGGTTTGACCGTGGCCAAGCCGACCGATCCCCTGGCGTTCGTCGCCGATGAGCTGGCCGACCTGCGGGCGAAGCAGCTCTACCGGCCGCTGCGGGTGATGAGCTCAGCCCAGGGCCCCGAGGTGATCGTCGACGGGCGGGCCTGCATCAGCTTCAGCTCCAACGATTACCTCGGGCTGACCCACCATCCTCGGCTGCGGGCCGCCGCCCTGGCCGCCGTCGAGTCGTACGGTGTCGGGTCCGGCGCGGTCCGGACGATCGCCGGGACGATGAGCCTCCACGAGGAGCTCGAGTCGACCCTCGCCCGGTTCAAGCACACCGAGGCCGTGCTGACCTTTCCGTCCGGGTTCGGGGCCAATACCGCGGTCATCCCGGCGCTCGCCGGCGAGGCCGACCTGATCGTCAGCGACAGCCTCAACCACGCCTCGATCATCGACGGGATGCGCCTGTCGAAGGCGCCCCGGGTCATCTACCCCCACGCCGATGTCGCCGCCCTGCGTTCGGCGCTGGCGGAGGCCCGCCGGACGGGGCGCAGCGACGGAGCCGGCGCCCATCGCCTGATCCTGGTCGTGACCGACGGCGTGTTCAGCATGGACGGCGACATCGCCCCCCTGCCGGCGATCGTGGCCGCGGCCGAGGAGTTCGGGGCGGCGGTCATGGTCGACGACGCCCATGCCTCGGGCGTCCTGGGCGCGGCCGGCCGGGGCAGCGTCGACCACTTCGGCCTGCACGGCCGGGTCGCGATCCAGGTCGGCACCCTGAGCAAGGCGGTCGGCGTCCTCGGCGGCTACGTCGCCGGATCGCAGGACCTGCGCGACCTGCTGGTCCAGCGCGCCCGGCCAATCCTCTTCTCGACCTCGGCCCCGCCGGCCGTGGCGGCGGCCTGCCTCGAGGCGATCCACGTCCTGGAGGACGAGCCCGAGCTGCACGAGCGGCTGTGGGCCAACACCCGCCACTTCAAGGCTGAGCTGAAGCGGCTGGGCTTTGATACGGGCGCCTCGGAGACGCCGATCACCCCGGTGATGACCGGTGATTCCGCGCTCGCCGGCCGCTTCTCGGGCCGCCTGTTCGAGGAAGGGATCTTCGCCCAGCCGATCGTCTATCCCACCGTTGCCCTGGACAAGGCCCGGATCCGGACAATCGTCACCGCCGCCCACACCGATGCCCACCTCGAGCGTGCCCTGGCCGTCTTCGATCGAGTCGGCCACGAGCTGGGCCTGATCGGCGGGTGACGGCTGCCGATCCCCGGGCGCGGGACCTGCCCCTCGACTCGCACCTCCACACCGACCAGTCGTTCGACAGCCAGGTCCCGATCGATGTTTACGGCGCATTGGCGGTCGAGCGCGGGATCCGCGAGCTGGCGATCACCGACCACATCGACTTCGATCCCCGCTGGCTCAACTTCAACCCGGACTACGCGGCCCGGGAGCGGATCCTCCGGAGCGCGGCGGAGCGCTGGGGGCCGCGCGGCGTGGCGATCCGGTTCGGGCTGGAGGTCAGCTATGAATCCGCCCGCGAAGACGAGATCCGGGAGCACCTCCGGACGCACGCCTACGACTTCGTGATCGGCTCGGTCCACGTCAACCTCGATTCGCCGTACCACGCCTCGCGGGTGGCCAGCTTCGTGGCCGGCAAGACGATCGACGAGATCGTCGAGCCGTCGTTCAGCGAGGTGACGGCCGCGATCCGGAGCGAGCTGTTCGACACGATCGGGCATCTGGACTCGATCAAGCGCTACCTCCTGCCGCATGTCACGCCGGCCCAGCTGGCCGAGCGGCCCGACCTTTACGAGCCGATGCTCCGGGCGCTCGTGGAACACGGCGTCGGCCTCGAGGTGAACACCAGCGGCCTGCGCCAGGCGACCCAGGAGACGTACCCCTCGGCGGCCGTCGTGGCCCGCTTCCGGGAGCTGGGCGGGGAGCGGCTGACCGCCGGCTCCGATGCCCACCGGCCGAGCTGGTTCGCCCACGGCCTCGATACGGCCTACCAGATCGCGGCGGACGCCGGATTCGAAGAGCTCGCCTTCCGGCGCGGGCCGGGCCGGCCGGTCGCGGTCGCGATCCCGGAGCGGTTCGCCCGATGAGGCTCACCGTGCTGGGAGCCGGACCGGCCTACACCGACCGGCTCGGCGCGGTCGGCGCCAGCTATCTCGTGACGTCGGGCGGGACGAACCTGCTCCTTGACCTGGGCCATGGGGCCTTCGCCAACCTGGCGGGGACGCTCGAGCCGTCGACCCTCTCGGCGATTGCGATCAGCCATCTCCATCCCGATCATTTCATCGACCTGGTGCCGCTCCGCCACTACCTGCGCTACGACTTCCGGCCGCCGCGCCGGGTCCGGGTCAGCGCGCCCGCGGCCCTCGCGACGCGCGTCGACGCGTTGCTGGCCCAGCCCGGCTTCACGGCCGAATCGCTCGATGTCGACGCCCTGTCCGACGGCCTGGCCTGGGACGTCGGGGAGGTCCGGGTCGAGGCCCGCAAGGTGACCCATACCGACGATTCGTACGCCTTCCGGGTGAGCGCAGCCGAGGGTCCGGGCCTCGTCTACTCGGGCGATTGCGGGCGGGCGTCCGATCTCCGGCCCCTGATCCAGCCCGGTGACGTGCTCCTGTCCGAGGTGTCGTTCGGCCTTGGACCCGTCCCGGATGGAGCCTTCCATCTCGATGCGGGCGACGTCGGATCGCTCGCCGGCGAGACCGGGGCGCGGCGGATCCTGCTGACCCACCTCCTGGCGGGCCGCGACCGGGCGGCCACCGAGGCCGCCACGAGCAAGGCCGCCGGGGGGATCGAAGCGATGCTGGTGGACCCGGGGGATCGCTTCGAGCTCTAGGGGCCACGGCCTCGGCTACCATTCCCGGCGTGATCCCCCAGGCAACGACCGAACCCACCCTGCG
>DATGGC010000387.1:0-11314 GCA_035308745.1 Candidatus Limnocylindrales bacterium
CGACCGACAGCTCCGTCCGGGCGATCGGCGAGCTGGCCGGCCTGCGGGTTGCCACTGCCCATCCGAACATCGCCCGGCGCTTCTTCGCCGAGCAGCGGATCGCGGTCGAGGTCATCCCGATCTCGGGTGCGGTCGAGGTCGCGCCCCGCCTTGGCCTGGCCGAGGCGATCGTCGACCTCGTCTCAACCGGCTCGACGCTGGTCATGAACGGCCTCCGCCAAGTGGGCGACGTCCTGGCCTCGGAGGCGATCCTCGTCGCGAACCCGGCCGCCCTGGTCGAACGGGCGGACGAGCTGCGCGCGATCGACACGATGCTCTCGTCGGTGATCGCAGCCCGCGGCCAGAAGTACGTGATGATGAATGCCCCGGGCGCCAAGCTGGCCCAGCTGACCGCCATCCTGCCCGGCCTGAACTCGCCATCGGTGATCCCGCTGGCCCACGACGGGATGATCGCGATCCATGCGGTCGTGGAGGCGGACGCGGTGTGGGGCCTGTTGCCCCGGCTCAAGGCCGCCGGCGCATCCGGAATCCTGGTCCTGCCGATCGAGAAGATCGTGGCATGAGCCCCACTCCGACTTCGATGAGCGATCCGACCGCGCCGGCGTCCTACAGCTGGGAGGCAACCAACGAGGAGGTGGCCCGGCGCTATGGGCTGCCGGTCGAGTCGATCGTCCGGTTCGACCTGAACACCTCGCCGGCAGCCCCGGCCGCCGTTGCCGAGCTGCTGGCCGCGGGTCGCTTCGAGACCAGCCTGTCCGAATACCCACCCTCCGACTACCGGCGCCTGACCGCGGCCGCGGCGGCGGTCTACGGCGTGCCAGCCGACGAGATCCTGGTCGGGGCCGGGGCCGACGAGATCCTCGACCTGGTCGCCAAGGCGTTCCTGGGCGCCGGTGACCGGGCCGTCATCCCGACGCCCAGCTACGCGATGTACCGGGTCCTGACCGAGCAGCGCGGGGCGAGCGTCAGCGCGGTTCCCCGGCTGGGGCCTGATGCCGGCCGGGCGATCGACGTGGATGCCGTCCGGAGCGTCGCCCGCGACGCGGCGGTCGTCTGGCTGTGCAATCCGAATAACCCGACCGGCCGGCTCGAACCGGCCGGCCAGGTCGAACGGCTGCTCGACGACCTGGCCGCGGACGCAGGCAGCGACGGCCGCCGGCCACCGATCGTCGTCCTCGACGAGGCCTATAGCGAGTTTGTCGGCCGGAGCCTGCTCGAGCTGCGGGCGGGCTATCCACGGCTGGTGGTCGTCCGAACCGTGAGCAAGGCCTATGCCCTGGCCGGGCTGCGGGTCGGATTCGCGATCGCCCCGCGGGCGACGCTCGAGCGGATCGAGCCCTACCGGCCGCCCGGATCGGTCTCGACGGTCTCGGTCTCGATTGCGACCGCGATCCTGGGCGACCGGGATGCCCTGGCGAGCAACCTCCAGCGGGTCGAGCAGGAGCGCGCTCGCCTGGCAGCCGGCCTCGAGGCGGCGGGCTGGCGGCCGGAACCAAGCGTGACCAACTTCCTGCTCGTCCCGTTCGAGGACGCGGCGGCGGCCGCAGCCGTGGCCGAGCACCTGCTTCGGGCCGGCCTCGTGCCCCGCACGTTTCCCGCGGATCACCCCCTCGCCAACAGCCTCCGCCTGACGGTTCGCGACCGGGCCCAGGACGACCGCCTCCTGGCGGCGGCCCAGCGGATGGAGTCGACTCGATGACCTCCCCCAACCCTGAGCCGGGCCAGACGATCGAGGTCATCGGACGGCGGGCGACGGTCAGCCGGACGACGCGCGAGACGCGGGTAACGCTCAGCCTGGACCTCGATGGCAGCGGCCTGGTCAAGGTCGGAACCGGCGTGGGCTTCTGGGACCACCTCCTGGGCTCGCTCGGCCATCACGGCCTGTTCGACCTCGAGGTCACGGCCGCGGGCGACCTGGCGGTCGACGAGCATCACACCGTGGAAGACGTCGCTCTCGTCCTGGGCAGCGCGCTCAGCGCGGCGCTCGGCGACCGGGCCGGAATCGTCCGCTTCGGCGACGCCCGGGTGCCGATGGACGAATCGCTCGCCAGCGCGGTGCTCGACCTGGGCGGCCGGCCCTACGCTGTCGTCGACCTGCCGTTCCGGGCGGAGCGCATCGGCCAGTTGCCGACCCAGCTCGTCGAGCACGCCGTCGAGGCACTGGCCCGGACCGCCGGGGCGACGATCCACCTGAGCGGGACCGGCCGCAACGATCACCACCTCGCCGAAGCGGCCTTCAAGGCCCTTGGCCGGGCGTTGCGCGAGGCAACCGGGATCGATCCCCGCCGGCGCGGGATCGCGTCGCTCAAGGGCACCCTGCAATGATCCGGATCGCCGTGGCCGATTACGGTGCCGGCAACCTCGTGAGCATCGCCCGGGCGCTCGAAGTGGTCGGGGCCGAGCCGGTCCTGGTCCGCGACGCGGAGGCCCTGCGCGGCACCGACGCCCTGATCGTGCCCGGCGTCGGGGCGGCCGCGCCAGCGATGGAACGCCTCCGCCGGCGGGCCCTGGTCGAGCCGATCCGGACCTGGATCGCCGACGGCCGGCCCTACCTCGGGATCTGTCTCGGCCTCCAGCTCCTGTTCGCCGGCTCGGACGAGGATGGCGCGGCCACCCTGGGCATTCTCGGAGGGCGGACCATCAAGCTGGCCGACGCCCCGACCCTGCCCCATATCGGCTGGAACACGGTCGAGGTCAGCACCGAGGCGCCCCTGTTCAGCGGGATCGCCTCGGGCACGGCCTTCTACTTCGTCCATTCCTACGTGGCGGCGCCCGATGACCGAACAACGGTGATCGCCCAGGCCGAGCACGGCAGCCGCTTCCCGGCGGCGATCGCCCGGGACAACCTGCTGGGCGTCCAGTTCCACCCCGAGCGGAGCGGCGTCGACGGCCTGCGCCTCCTCGCCAACTTCGCCGCGATTGCTGCCGGGACGCCTCGGGCCGGGACGTCACGCACCGCGGCCGCGGTGCTCGCCTGATGCTCAGCCGTCGGGTGATCCCCTGCCTCGACGTGGCCGGCGGGCGGGTGGTCAAGGGCACCCGCTTCGTCGACCTGACCGACGAGGGCGATCCGGTCGAGCTCGCCGCTCGCTACGCAGCCGAGGGTGCCGACGAGATCGTGTACCTGGACATCGGCGCCGCACCCGAGGGCCGGGGCACGCTCCTGGAGCTGGTCCAGCGGACCGCCCGAAGCGTGTTCATCCCGCTGACCGTGGGCGGCGGCGTCCGCTCCGTCCGGGAGATGCGCGACGTCCTGCGCGCCGGAGCCGACAAAGTCTCGCTCAACAGCGCGGCACTCGCCGACCCGACCCTGATCAATCGTTGCGCCGCACGCTTCGGCCGCCAGGCCGTGGTCGTGGCGATCGACGCGGCGCGCGAACCCGACCCGGTCGGGCCGGACAGGCAGGGACACTGGGTGGCCTACGCCCGCGGCGGGCGCGACCACACCGGCTTGGATGCGGTCGCCTGGGCCCAACGGGCCGTGGAGCTGGGGGCCGGCGAGCTGCTGGTGACCTCGATCGATCGCGACGGGACCGGCGCAGGCTTCGACGCCGACCTGCTCCGGGCGATCAGCGCCGTGGTCCCGGTGCCGGTGATCGCGTCGGGCGGAGCGGCCGGGCCGGACGACTTCGTCCGGGCGATCCGCGACGGTGGGGCCGACGCCGTCCTCGCCGCCTCGATCTTCCATCGCCGGATCTACTCGATCAGCGCGATCAAGGCCGCGATGGCCGCTGCCGGGCTCCCGGTCCGGGTCGTCACCGGGCAGGCGGCATGAGCATCGATCCGGCAACGGTGGCCTGGGCTGCCGACACCGGCCTCGTGCCGGCGATCGTCCAGGATCGGGCGGATGGACGGGTGCTGATGCTGGCCTGGGTCGATCAGGAGGCCCTCGCCGCGACGCTCGCGACCGGAGACGTCCACTTCCACTCCCGCTCGCGCGATCGGCTGTGGCGCAAGGGCGAGACGAGCGGCAATGTGATGCGCCTCGCTTCGATCGAGCTCGACTGCGACAGCGATGCCCTGCTGCTGGCCGTGGACCCGGTTGGACCGACCTGCCATCGCGGGACCCGGAGCTGCTTCGACCCGGCCGACGCGTCCTGGGCCGACGCGCCCTTGGCCGACGCGCGTTTGGCCGCCGCGTCCCCAAACGTCGGTGCATCGCCCGCCGGCCAGGGCTTCGCCTGGCTCGAGACCCTGTGGACGACGATCGCCAGCCGTGCGGCCGAGCGGCCGGCGGGCTCGTACACGACCAGCCTGCTCGATGGCGGCGTGGACGCCGCCGGCCGGAAGGTCACCGAGGAGGCGACGGAGGTGCTCCTGGCGGCCAAGGACGACGCGGTCGCCGAAGCGGCCGGCCAGTCACGGACGGCGACGCGCGCCGCCCTCGGCGGGGAGGCGGCCGACCTCCTGTTCCATGTCCTGGTCCTGCTCGCCGAGCGTGGCCTCGAGCCCGCCAGGGTGATCGACGTCCTCAAGCTCCGGCACCGGCCGGCGTCCTAGTCGGACTTGACCCACACCATCCGGTAGTCCTTCTTGCCGCTGCGCAGGACGAGGTATCCGCCGGCCAGGGTCGCCGGCACCGGATCACCCGCCGACACGACCCGAATCTCGTTGATCGACAGGCCGCCCTGGCTGATCGCCCGGCGTGCCTCGCCGTTGGAGCTGAACAGGCCGGCCGCGACGCACAGCGCGACCAGGCCATTGGCCGCGATCTCGGGCGGCACCACGGCATGGGGCAGCTGCTCGTAGGCAAAGCCGAGCATCTCCTCGCCGAGCCCGGGCAGCGTCCGGCTGAAGACCGCCTCGCTCACCTTCTGGACCCGGTCCAGCACGTCGGCGCCATGGACTCGGGCGGTCAGGTCGGCAGCCAGCGCGCGTTGCCCCGCCCGGGCCTCGGGCCGTGCAGCGGCCTCGACTTCAATCGCCTCGATCTCGGCCTGGCCCTGGAGGGTGAACATCCGCAGCAGGCGGCCCGCCTCGGCGTCCTCCCGATCGAGCCAGAACTGGTAGAAGGCATACGGCGAGGTGCGCCGGGGATCCAGCCAGACCGAGGTTCCGGCCGATGTCTTGCCGAACTTCTGGCCGCTGGCGTCGAGCAGCAGCGGATAGCTCAGGCCGTGGGCCCGGTCGCCATCGGGGGCGTCGCCCTCGATCCGCCGGATCAGCTCGAGGCCCGCGGTGATGTTGCCCCACTGGTCGGCGCCGCCCATCTGGAGCTCGACGTCGAGCGTCCGGTGGAGCTCCAGGAAGTCGGTCGCCTGGAGGAGCATGTAGCTGAACTCGGTGTAGCTCAGGCCCGCCTCGAGCCGGCTGGCGACGGAGTCCTTGGCCAGCATGTACGGGATCGTGAAGTGCTTGCCGGTGTTGCGCAGGAAATCAAGCAGCCGGAGCGAGCCCAGCCAGGCATGGTTGTCGGCGATCCGGGCTCCGGTCGCGCCGTCGAAGTCGAGGAAGCGCTCGAGCTGGGCCCGGATCCCGGCCGTGTTGGCCACGACCATCTCGCGGGTCAGCAGGTTGCGCTCGGCCGATGTCCCCGATGGGTCGCCGATCATCCCCGTCCCGCCGCCCATCAGGGCCACCGGCCGGCCACCGTGGCGCTGGAGGTGGAGCAGGCCGAAGATCGGGACCAGGTGGCCGACGTGGAGCGATGGACCGGTCGGGTCGAAGCCGATGTAGCCGGAAAGTGGGCGCGGATCGAGGAGGCGCTGGGCCAGGCCCGGGGTCGCCTGCTGGAACAGGCCTCGCCAGGCCAGTTCGTGGAGGAGGCCGCCGGAGTCGGCCGGCGCGTCGGAGATCGGCTCGGGCGGCGTCACAGCCGGGAGCGCCCGGCCGTCACGAGCAGTGGGTAGGGAAAAACCTGTCCATCACCGGCCCTATGCTATCGTGACCGACCGTATGCAGACCAGCCTCGCCCGGCGTCAGCGACACCGCCGTAACGGCAGTAATCGTGGCTCCGGTGGCGGCGGCGCAGCCTCGGGGGCTGCCATCGCGCTGCCACTCTTCCTGTTCGGCACCCTGGCCCTCCTGGCGATCGTGGGCTTCGGCTCGGTCGTCGCGGCGTATTCCTACTACAGCCAGGGCCTGCCCGACCCGCTCCCCCAGCTCAACAACATCACCTTCAGCCAGGAGACGGTCGTCTACGACCGGACCGGCACGATCGAGCTGGCCCGCTTCGGCGCGATCAAGCGGACGGTGATCCCCTACTCGGCGATGCCGCCCGCGCTGGTCGACGCGACCACCAGCATCGAGGACAAGACGTTCTGGCAGAACGCCGGCTTCGACCCGATCGGGATCCTGTCGGCCGCCCTGGACACGGTCACCGGCAACGCCCGCGGCGCCTCGACGATCACCCAGCAGCTCGTCCGTGGCCGGCTGCTGCCCGACAGCGCCTTCGCCGGTTCGACCTACGAGCGCAAGATCCGCGAGATCATCCAGTCGATCCGCCTGACCCAGGAGCTGCCGCCGGGTGACGCCGGCAAGCAGGAGATCATGGCGGCCTACCTCAACCAGAACTTCTACGGCAACCAGAGCTACGGCATCGCCGCCGCCGCCGAGAGCTACTTCGGGATCACCGACCTGACCAAGCTCGACCTGGCCCAGGCCGCGATCCTGGCCGGCATCCCCCAGTCGCCCTCGACCTACGACCTGGTCCAGAACGCCGTCGAGACGTGCAGCGTGACGCCGGCCAACGGGGCCGCCTGCCCGGCCGGCAAGACCGTCCTTGAAGTGCCCGCCACATCCGCGATCGTCCAGCGCCGGAACCACATCCTGGACCTGATGGAGGGCTCCAGCGAGACGCTCCTCACCCACTTCACCGACGCCCAGTACCAGGCGGCCAAGAACGAGCCGGTGATCCTCACCCCGCCGGCCTCCCAGAGGTGGCTGGCGCCCCAGTTCGTGTGGCAGGTCCGCCACCAGCTGGGGACCATCCTGTGCCCCACCACCCCGGACACCTGCGAGCAGGTCGACACCGGCGGCTACAAGGTCATCACGACGCTCGACTACCACCTCCAGGCGATCGCCGAGAAGTGGGTCAAGGCCGCCGCCATCGCCCCCAACGCGAAGAACCCGGCGGCCTACCTCAAGTCGATCAACGTGCCCTACGAGCAGTGGATTCGCAACGACGTGGGCCGCGGGATCTACAACGCCGCCCTGGCTGCGATGGACTACCGGACCGGGCAGGTGGTCGCCTACGTGGGCTCGGCGGACTACTATGCCCCGCCCCGCGGCGCCAAGTTCCAGCCCCAGTTCGACGTCCTGGCCAACGGCTGGCGGCAGCCGGGATCCTCGTTCAAAGGGATCGGCTACCTGGCCGGGATCGAGGACCACGTGACCACGGCGGCGACGATGTTCATGGACGTCGTGACCAACTTCGGCGGCGGCTATGCACCCGGCGATGCCGACCTGACCGAGCGCGGCCCGGTCCGCCTGCGCGAGGCGATCCAGCTGTCGCTCAACATCCCGGCGATCAAGGCCGCGATCATCGAAGGCCCCGACAAGGTCTTCAACTTCGCCAAGCAGATGGGCATCGTCTGGCAGAACAAGACGAACCCGGGTGGGGCGTCGATCGCGATCGGCACCGTCGAGGTCCACTTCATCGACCTGATCGGGGCCTACGGCGCCATTGCCAACTCGGGCAAGCTGATGCCCCGCACGACGCTTCTGTCGGTCACCGAGCCGAATGGCAAGGTCGACTGGCCGCCGACCACCGGCCTGCCGCCCGGCCGCCAGGCCGTGAGCCCCCAGGCGGCCTTCATCATGCAGGACATCCTGGCCTCGAACACCGACCCCAAGTCCAACCCGTTCTGGTCGATCCGGGCCATCTACAGCGGCAGGGTCCGCCGGCCCGCGGCGCTCAAGACCGGTACCTCGACCAACGAGATCGACCTCGCGGCGATGGGCTTCCTGCCGCCGCCCAAGGATCCCAAGGCCGAGGCCCTGGTCGTCGGGGCGTGGATGGGCAACTCCGACAACAGCATCCCGCCTCATGGCTCGGTCGCCCTCGAGACGGCCGCCAGCCTGTGGCAGTCCTTCCTCGAGGACGCGGTCAAGGGCACGCCGGTCGCGACGTTCGCGAAGCCGCCGGCGGGCGTGGTCCAGGCCACGGTCGACGCCAACAGCGGGATGCTGCCCGGGCCGTACACCAAGCGCACGATCAAGGAGTACTTCATCGACGGCACCGTGCCGACCCAGGTCGACGACACCAAGGTCGGCGTCCAGATCGACTCGGCGACCGGCCTCCTGTGGCAGGACGGCTGCCTCGGGCCGGAGGTCACCAAGGGCTTCCTCGACTTCTCGAACGTCGAACCCGGCCATCCGACCTGGGTCAAGTACACCCAGGGCTGGGTCGCCCGGGCGATGCATGGTCCCGGCGTGCGCGGCGGGCCGAAGGACACGCCCACCGACTACTTCCACTTCGGCCACATCTACCCGTTCGGGGCGACCTGGGGTGCGCCGTTCCCACCGGTCAAGAAGTGCCCGATCGGCGGCCCGCCGCCGAGTCCTCCGCCCGGCTCGCCGCCGCCGTCGGACCAGCCCAGCCCGCTGCCCTCGTTCTAGGGCCGGCGCTCAGAGGCTGATCAGGGTGGCGCCGTCGCCACCCTCGCCCCGATCGCCGGGCCGGGCCGACACGACCAGGGGATGGCTGGCGGCCGCGCTGCGGACGGCGTCGCGGAGGGCTCCGGTGCCGACGCCGTGGATGATCGTGACCCGCTCGAGGTTGGCCAGCGAGGCATCGTCGAGGTAGCGCCCGAGCAGCTCGAGCGCCTCCTCGACCCGGGCACCGCGCAGGTCCAGGGACGACGCCACGGTCCGGATTCGGTCGAGGCGCAGGGCGCTGGTCGGGCCGCCCGGGGCGCTCGGGTCCGGCCGCGCCCCGGCGGCCGGCTTCGGACGCCGGGTGCGGGCCTGCTCCACGGGATTGGACCGTGTCGGACCGGCGGGCCAGACCGCGGCGAGAGTCTCGTCGGCGGGCACGATCACCGCTTCGGGCGGGATGTACTCGAGGTCGGCCGTGTCGACCACGACCCGCATCGCGCCCGACTCGAGGGTTGCCCGCTTGCCGCCCCGGTCGAGAACCGTGATCCGGCCCGCCCACTCGCCGGACCGGCTGCGCGCCTGGTCGCCCAGCTGCCAGGTCCGTGGCTCGACCGGCGCGACCTCGGCTGCGGCCGGCTCGGGCAGCGGCACCCGGGCCAGCTCGGCATCGGCCCGGGCGATCGCCGCGTCGAGGACGCGCTCGGTAACCGTCTCGCGTTCGAGGGTCCGGCGAGTTGCCTGGACCTCCTCGTGGAGCCCGGCCACCAGCCGCTCGGCCTCGCTCCGGGCCGTGGTCAACAGCTCCTCGCGCTCGCGGCGAGCGGCACGACGCTCCTCCTGGGCCGCCCGCAGGGCATCCGTCGCCCGCTGCTCGGCCAGGCGCGCCTGTTCGAGCCGATCGCTCGTCTCGCCCTCGGCCGCCCGGATCGAGGCGAGGGTCGCCTCGAACGACCGTTGCGATTCCGAGAGCCGCGAGCGGGCATCAGCGACGATGGCCGGCGAGAGGCCCAGCCGCTCGGCAATCTCGAAGGCCTGGCTGCCACCGGGCAGGCCGATCGTCAGGCGATAGGTCGGGCTGAGCGTCTCGAGGTCGAACTCGACCGAGGCATTGCGTGCGGCGGGCGTCGTGTGGGCATACGCCTTCAGCTCGGCGTAGTGGGTCGTAGCGGCGACCAGCGCACCGGCCCGGATGAACCAGTCGAGGAGGGCCTGGGCCAGGGCCGAGCCCTCGGTCGGGTCGGTGCCCGCACCGAGCTCGTCGAGCAGGACCAGGGTCCCCGGCCCGGCCTCGGCCGCGATCCGGATGATCGAGCGCAGGTGGCCCGAGAACGTCGACAGGCTCTGGGCGACCGACTGCTCGTCGCCGATGTCGGCAAAGACGTCGCGGAAGACGGGCAGCCGGCCACCGGCGTCGATCGGCAGGTGCAGGCCGGCCTGGTGCATCAGGGCCAGCAGCCCGAGGGTTCGCAGGGTGACCGTCTTGCCGCCGGTGTTCGGGCCGGTCACGACCAGGGCCACGTAGCCGTCGCCGAGGCGGATGTCGATCGGGATCACCCGGCCGGTCAGGCCCGGGTGGCGGGCACCCAGGAGGACCACGTCGGCTCGCTCGACCGTCTCCGGCCGGACGCCGTCCATCTCGGCGGCCAGGGCGGCCTTGGCCGTCCACAGGTCGAAGCGGGCCAGCGCTTCGAGCGTCTCGCGCAGCTCGCCTGCCTGGGTCCCGACGAAGGCCGACAGCTCGTCGAGGATGCGCTCGACCTCGGCCCGTTCGGCGACCTGGGCCTCGCGCCAGGCATTGCCCAGCTCGACCGCCACGAGCGGCTCGACGAACAGGGTCTGGCCGCTGCCCGAGGCGTCGTGGACGATGCCCTTGACCCGGCTCCGCGCCTCGGCCCGGACCGGCAGCACGTAGCGTCCGTTGCGCAGGGTGATGATCGGCTCCTGGAGCGCACCGCTGGCCGTCTCGGACTGGACCAGCGCGTCCAGCCGGCGCCGCAGGCGGTCGTAGGCGATGCGCACGGCCTGGCGCAGCCCGCCCAGCCGCGGCGAGGCCGAGTCGAGCAGCTCGCCCAGCGGGTCGAAGCTGCGGGCCAGGGTGCTGCGCAGGGCGGGCAGTGGGTGGAGCTCCGAGGCGAGCTGGCGGAGCAGTGGCCGGCGCTCCTCGGCAAGGGCACTCGCCAGGCGGCTCGTCGCGTCGAGGGTCTCGGCCAGGGCCAGGAAGTGCTCCGGATCGAGACGGCCACCACGAGCCGCCCGCTCGATCGATGGCCCGATGTCGTGGGCCGAACCGATCCCGACCTGGGAGCGCTCCTCCAGCAGGGCTCGGGCCTCGTCGGTCTCGTCGAGGCCGCGCCGGACGAGGACCGGGTCATTCGACGGTTCGAGCGCCTCGGCCAGCCGCCGGCCGGGCGGGAAGCTGGTGTGCTCGGCCAGCCGCGCCCGGATGGCCGGGAACTCGAGCAGGGCGATCGACTTGGCATCCATCAGCGCGACACGCTCCGGTTGCCGGCGATCGCGAACCGCCACGGCTCGCCGACCCAGGGCGGGCCGGCGAAGGCGATCCCGATCCGGGGCGAGGCCTGGATCTCGAAGGCTGGTTCGTCGCTGGCGGCGGCCTCGAGGTGGATGGGCCGGTCCGGATCGAGCAGGTCGCTGCCGGTCAAGCCGCGATCGATCCCGAATGCCGCCCCGGCCAGCCCGGGCCCGGCGGCCAGCCGCTCGACCGGCGTCCGAGCCAGGCGCGCCTCGATCCGGGCGGCATCGTCGGGACCCAGCG
>DATGGC010000388.1:0-2540 GCA_035308745.1 Candidatus Limnocylindrales bacterium
GGCGCCTGGCGTCTCGGCGTCGAGCTCGGTGCAACCCACCGACGCCCCGCCGGCAACCACTTTCGTCCCAATCGACCCGACCCGGATCGTCGACAGCCGGGACGGCTCCGGCCTCTCCGGCCTGAAGGGGCAGTTCAAGGCCGGCGTCGCCCGGACCTTCGAGGTGGCCGGACTCGGACCGATCTCATCGAGCGCCGTCGCCGTCACCGGCAACGTGACTGTGACCGGTCAGACCGCCGCGGGATACGTCGCAGTGACAACGGATCCTGAGGCCCAGCCGACCACGTCGACGATCAATTTCGTACTTGGCGACACTCGGGCGAATGATGTGACGATCTCACTGTCCGCCACCGGGTCGCTGTCGGCCACCTATGTGGCCATGGCCGGCATGACAACGAGCCTGATCTTCGACGTTGACGGCTATTTCGTCGCGGACGACAGCGGGGCAACATTTCATCCGGCCAATGCCCGGATCATTGATTCGCGAACCGGCGCCGGCCAGCCCAACTTCGGGATCGACGGCGGCCAGCCGACGAAGTTCAAGGCCGGTGTACCCCAGATCTTTTCGTACGCCGCGGACGAGGATTGCGATGTTCCATCGGCACGGCCACCCTGCACCGACCCGGCGCTCACGGGCAACCTGACCGTGACCAATCAGACCGCCGCCGGCTACCTCGCGATCACGCCTCAGCGCATGACCCATCCCTCGATTTCGAACCTGAATTTCCCGGTCGGCCAAAACCGGTCGAACGGCGTTACCTTCGAGTTCGGCGGGGGCAAGCCCCTCTGGATCGTCTACGTGGCCCCGGCAGGGGCAACGACCGACGTGATCCTGGACATGACCGGCTACTACACCCCGGACTTGACCGGTCTCCACTATTTCCCGATGAGCCCGAGCCGGCTGATCGACTCACGATCGGCAGCGTCCCAATACCAGCTCCACGGTCCATTCCTGGCCTCGCAGCCTCGCCAGGTCACCGTGGGCGGCGAGCTCGGGATCCCGGCCGACGCGCAGGCGGTGACCGGCAACCTGACCGTGACCGGCCAGACGGCTGCCGGCCACGTCGCAATCACCACCGATTCGGAGACCGCGCCGGCTACCTCGACGACGAACTTCCCAGCCACCGGCAATTGGGCTAATGGCGTCCTGGTGCCGCTCGGGACCGGCGGGATCGCGGGCGGCACCGCGTTCTGGCTCGTCTACAAGGGGCCTGCCCATCAGTCGACGCAGATCGTCTTCGACGTCACCGGCTACTTCAACTAGATGCGCTAACAGTCAGCTCTAGACGAAGCGGAGGACCGAGCGGAGGGCGCGGTCGGCGATCCCCGCATGGCGCGCAACGGCGTCTTCGAGGGCCGCAGCGCGGGGCTTGGGCGCCTCCGCGAACCAGGCGATCCGGACGTCGTCGCCAACCAGCTCCCAGGTGCCCACGACGACGCCGTCCGAGACGACCGTCGGGGCGATCCAGCCGCTCTGCCTGCTGACCATCGGGCGTCGGGCGGCCGGGATGATATGGCTGTCGTCGGTGCCCGGACCCAGGACGTACTGGTCGAATCCGGGCAGGAGACGGACCGCCGTCGTGCGATCGGCGCGGGCCAGGTCGTCGAGGTCCTCGGCCAGGATCAGCCGCGGCTCGTCGTCGACGTCCACCTCCACCAGCCGGTCGCCAAGGGCGGCGAACCAGGAACGGGCCCGCCGGGCGCCGATCCAGCCGCGCGCCAGCCAACCGTGGAAGTTGCTGCCGGCCGCCGGGCCATAGGCCCCGAGATAGGCCGCGATGACGGCCGGCGCCGCCTCGTCCGGGTCGGGGATGCCGGTCCACCGCGAGCTCGCCGATTCCGGGCGCATGAACGTGACTCGCGGCCCGCGGCTCGGTCCAAAGCACAGGTCGCCCTGCCAGGCGAGGGGCTTGAGGAGGGTCCCCCAGCCGGCCCGGAGGGACGCGCCGAGATGATCCAGGCCCGGCCGCGCGACGATCGCCGCGACCAGCTCCTCGCGCGTCAGCGGACCGTCGGCGAGTGCTTCGCGGACCGCGGGCCGAAGCCGGTCCCAGGCCTCGACCGGCATCCCGAAGTAGCGCTGCCAGCTCGGCCGCTCCCACGTCCGGCCCGCCGCCATCAGCGACAGGCAGGCGGCGCCCTCCTGGGGCGTGAGCAGGTGGAGCGTGCCACGCATCGCCCAGGTCTTGATCAGCCGGCCGTCGGCCAGGGCACGACCCACCGCACCGGCGGCCGAGGAGCGCTGGCGGACGCGGATGGCGAGCTCGGCGTTCGAGGCGACCTGGGCCTGGACGCCGGACAGGCGGCGGACCACGTCATCGACCGGCAGCTCGCCCACCGGATCGAGGAGCTGCCGGCCCATCCGCCAGGCAAGCGCCTGGTCCCAGCTGACGCGAACCACCACCGGGGAAGGGTAGGCGGCGGGCCGCGCCCACCGCTACCCCGCGCGGCCTACTGGAAGTAGCCGGTGATGTCGAGGATCAGCTGGGTGCCCTTGGTGGCATTGGACTTGTACACGAACCACAGGTCACCGACCCCTG
>DATGGC010000389.1:0-7244 GCA_035308745.1 Candidatus Limnocylindrales bacterium
AGGCCGCTCGTGCCGTGGACGCCGACGGCGGCGTAGGCCGGCCGGAGGAGCGGTGCCGGGGCGCCGGCCGCCACCGGGATATCGGTCCGTTCGAGCAGGGTCAGGACCCGCAGAGTGTTCCGGGTCGTGGCCGCCAGGGGGGCATTGCCGGCCACCGTCGTGATCGCCAGGACCTCGAGCTCCGGCCGGGCGAGGGCCAGGGTGATCGCCAGCGCGTCGTCGTGGCCGGGGTCGCAGTCCAGGATGATCGGGGTCCGGGTGGGCATCGGCCGATGATACGAGCCGGCCCCGCCGAGGGCCAGCCAAGGGTTAACGAAGTCACGCTTGCCGCTGTCCAACGCGGTCGCTAGGATGCCACCAGCGGCCGCGCCTTCCGGATGCGGCTGGACCGGCGGCAATCGCGATCCATGGGCAGCAGCCTGCATCGGACGCGGACCGCTCCGCGCGTTTGAGGAGGAACAATGCGCATCCGTTCAAGGGGCCTCGGCTTGTTTGCCGTGTTTGCCCTGATCGTTTCGGCGTGTTCGAGTGCTGCGACCGTCGCGCCCTCCACGCCCGCCCCGACCGTCGCCCCGCCGGCTTCGACGGCGCCGGCCTCATCGGCCCCGGCGTCGGCCGCCCCGAGCAGCAGCCCGGCTCCCAGCTTCGCCCAAAACCCGTCCCTCAAGATCGGCGTCGTGACCGACATCGGCACCCTCGACGACAAGGGCTACAACGAGTTCAGCTTCAAGGGCGCCCAGGACGGCGCCACGGCGATCGGCGTGACCGATCCGGTTCCCTCGATCGTCCCCAAGGACGCCTCCGAATACGCCGCGGACATCCAGCAGTTCGTCAGCCAGAAGTTCGACGTGATCGTCACCGTCGGCTTCAACCTGACCACCCCGACCGTCGATGCGGCCCACAAGAACCCGAACATCAAGTTCATCGGCGTCGACCAGTCGCCGGAGTGCATCCTGCCCTCGGGTGCGCCCGACCCGAACTTCGCCTGCAAGGGCGTCCCGGCGACGGCCCTGCCGAACTACACCTCGCTGTACTTCGCCGAGGACCAGGCCGGATACCTCGCCGGGATCGTGGCGGCCTACGCCGATAAGCAGGCGGCCACCCCGACCGGCGTGATCGGGGCCATCGGTGGCACCACCCTGTGCGCCCCGTGCGTCCGCTACATCCAGGGCTACACCCTGGGTGCCCAGTCGGTGAACCCGTCGATCACGGTCAAGTCGGCATACGTCACCCATGACTTCTCGAACGCCGCGTTCAACGATCCGGCGGGCGGCAAGGCCTTCGCCCAGACGTTCATCCAGGCCAACAAGCCGGATGTCCTCTTCCAGGTCGCCGGCAAGACCGGCAACGGCGTCCTCGAGGCCGCCTGCGCCGCGAACATCTACGGCATCGGCGTCGACGTCGACCAGTGGGAGTCCCTGGGCGCGCCGGCCAACGCGTGCATCATCACCAGTGCCGAGAAGCACGTCGAGTCGGCCGTTGCCCAGGCGATCGAAAGCATCGCCGCCGGCAACCTGGCTGCCGGCGACGTGCTCTACAACGCCAAGAACGATGGGATCAGCGCCGCTGACTTCCACGACAAGGCGAGCCTCTTCGGTCCTGAGGTGACCACCGCCCTGCAGACGGCCCTGGCCGGGATGCAGGCCGGTACGCTCGTGACCTGCCCGCCCGCCCCCGCCTGCGGCACCTACGCGCCGTAGTCCTCGTCTCGCGTAGCTGATCCGAACGGGCCGGTCGCTTGCGGCCGGCCCGTTCGGCATCCCATCCCGGCCTCTGCCGGAATCCTGGACCGAATGACTGACGAGACAGGTCCAATCCTGGCGCCCGCGCTGGAGATGCGCGGAATCACCAAGCGCTACCCCGGTGTCGTCGCCAACGACGGCATCAGCCTGGAAGTCCGGCCAGGCGAGATCCATGCCCTGCTGGGCGAGAACGGCGCCGGCAAGACGACGCTGATGAACGTCCTGTACGGCCTGGCCCGGCCCGACGAGGGCGAGATCCTGCTCGACGGCAAGGCCGTCACGATCAGCGGCCCGGCCGACGCGATCGCCCGCGGGATCAACATGGTCCACCAGCACTTCATGCTGGTCCCCGTGCTGACCGTCGCCGAGAACATCCTGCTGGGCGACGAGACGATGGCCAACCGGGTCTTCCTCGACCGGCGCGAGGCGCGCCGTCGGATCATCGAGCTGGGCCGGCGGTTCGGCTTCGAGATCGACCCCGACGCCAAGGTCGGCTCGCTGTCGGTCGGCTGGCAGCAGCGGGTGGAGATCCTCAAGGCGCTCTACCGCAATGCCCGGATCCTCGTCCTCGACGAGCCGACGGCGGTCCTCACGCCCCAGGAGACCGAGGAGATCTTCGGCGTCCTGCGCCGCCTGGCCGCCGAGGGCCACAGCATCGTGTTCATCAGCCACAAGCTGTACGAGGTCCTCGAGATCGCCGACCGGATCACGGTCATCCGCCGGGGCCGGGTCGTCGGCGAGCGGTTGCCCAAGGCGACCGACGAGGATGACCTGGCCGCCCTGATGGTCGGTCGCGAGGTCCAGCTGACCGTCGATCGCGGCGAATCGCATCCAGCCGGGACCGTCCTCGAGCTCGCGGGCCTCGAAGTCCGCGACGATCGCGGCCAGCCCACCGTGCGCGGCGTGGACCTCGAGGTTCGGGCGGGCGAGATCTTCGGGATTGCCGGCGTCGCCGGCAATGGCCAGGATGAGCTGGTCGAGGCGATCGTCGGCCTGCGCAAGCCGCACGCCGGCAGCGTGACCCTGGCCGGCCAGGGGGTGACCGGCCGATCGCCCCGCCAGATGAACGAGGCCGGCGTGGCCTACGTGCCCGCCGATCGCCATCGCTTCGGGCTGATCCTGCCCTTCCCGCTGGCCGACAACCTGGTCCTGACCAGCTACTACCGGGCGCCCTATGCCCGAGGCATCGTTCGCGACCCGAAGGCGATCCTGCGCGACGCCGCGGTGGCGATCGAGCGCTACGACATCCGGACCCCGTCGGCCACCGTCCGGGCGAGCACCCTGTCGGGCGGCAACCAACAGAAGGCCGTCGTCGCCCGCGAGTTCGACCGCGACCTCAAGCTGCTCGTCCTCGACCAGCCCACCCGGGGCCTCGATGTCGGCAGCATCGAGTTCATCCACCGCCAGGTGATCGCCAAGCGCGATGCGGGCACGGCCGTGCTGCTCGTGTCGGCCGAGCTCGACGAGGTGCTCGAGATGTCGGACCGGATCGGGGTGATGTACGCCGGCCGGATCGTGGCGATCGTCGACGGCCGGACCGCCGACAAGAACGCGGTCGGCCTGCTGATGGCCACGGGCGGCGAAGAGCGCAGCGCGCCCGGCGCGGCGGTCCCGGCGTGAGCGGGCCGGTCCCGGCGCCCGGCGCCCGTCCCCGCCGCTCGCTCGCCGCCCGGACGTGGTCCGTGCTGGCCGTGCCCCTCCTGGTCGTGGTCCTGTCGCTGCTCCTGGGCGCGATCGTGATCCTGGCCTCGGAGCTCCTCGTCACCCGGCCGGCCTGCGCGACCGTGACCGCGGGCACGCCCTGCGGGTTCGACTGGGGGCTGCCGCTGACGGCCTACGGAGCCTTGATCCAGGGAGCCTACGGTGGCAGCGACGCGATCATCCAGACCCTGGTCTACACCACCCCGCTGGTGCTCGGCGGCCTGGCCGTCGCATTCGGCTTCAAGGCCGGCCTGTTCAACATCGGGGCGCAGGGCCAGTTCCTGGTCGGCGCCCTGGGCGCCGTGATCGTGGGGGTCGCCCTGGCCGGCGCTCCGGCGCCGATCGCGATCCTCGCCGCGACCGTCGCCGGGATCGTGGCCGGCGGGCTGTGGGGCTTCATCCCGGGCTTCCTCAAGGCCGTCTCGGGGGCCCACGAGGTGGTCAGCACGATCATGCTCAACTACGTCGCCGTGCAGCTCCTGGCGGCCCTGGTCAGCGGCCCGCTCAAGGTCCCCAAGTCGCCTTCGCCGGTGACCTACGACGTGGGCAACGCGGCGTTTCCGATCTTCCTGGGCGATACCGGCCACATCGGGATCATCCTGGCGATCCTGGCCGCCGGCTTCGTCTGGTGGCTCCTGTTCCGGACGACGTGGGGCTTCGAGATCCGCTCGGTCGGGGCCAGCCCGGACGCCGCCCGCTATGCGGGCATGCGGCCGAAGCTGCTGACCGTCGCCACGATGACCTTCAGCGGCGGCCTGGCCGGCCTGGCCGGGACCTCGGTCCTGCTGGGCGTCTCGCATTCGATGACCTCGAGCTTCGGGACGACCGTCGGCTTCGACTCGATCGCCGTTGCCCTCCTGGCCCGCTCGAACCCCCTCGCCGTGCTGCCCGCCGCGCTCCTCTTCGGGAGCATGCGGGCCGGGGCCGGCCTGATGCAGATCAACGCCGGCATCCCGGTCGAGCTGGTCGACGTGCTGCAGGCCACGATCCTGCTGTTCCTGGTGGCCAGCCCGGTCCTGCGCCGGCTCCTCCGCCTGCGCAACGTCCAGGCCGGGATCGCGACGGCGGCGCCGGGCCAGAGCCTGGGCGCCGGGACGGCCCCCTGATGGACCTCACCCCGATCATCAACGGGCTGTATGGGATCCCGATCGTGGGCCTCGTCTTCCAGCTGGCCGGCTACCTGGTCGCGGTCATCCCGCCCAACGCCCCGAACATCATGCAGCAGGCCACGCCCCTGGCCCTGGCCGCGATCTGCGGCGTGCTGTGCGAGCGCTCGGGGGTGGTCAACATCGGGATCGAGGGCACGATGCTGGCGGCCGCGTTCACGGCCTGGGTCGTGGGCGTCGCCATCCAGCCTGCGTTCGGAACGCCCAACCCGAGCGACATCTTCGGGATCACCCTGCCCCTCCTGATCGCGCTCGCGGCTGGGGTCCTGGTGGCCATGGCGATCTCGACCCTCCATGCCTGGCTGTCGATCTCGTTGCGGGCCGACCAGATCATCAGCGGCACGATCATCAACATCGCGGCCGCCGGCCTGACCGGCTACCTCAACCAGCTCATCTCCCAGAACTCGCCGGCCGGGGCGGGCGAGTTCGCCCGGTTCGTGCCGCCGACCGCCCTGACCAACCTGCCGGTGATCGGCTGGATCCTGGCCATGCTCCTCAACCAGGGCCCGATCTCGATCTCGGTGATCATCCTGGTGATCGGCACCCAGATCTGGCTGTTCCGGTCACGCTGGGGGCTCCGGACGCGGGCCGTCGGCGAGCATCCTCGGGCGGCCGAGACGGTGGGCATCGACGTGATCCGGGTGCGCTACCGGAACGTGATCCTGGGCGGCGTCTTCGCCGGCCTGGCCGGCTCGTTCCTGAGCATCGAGGCGACCAACTCGTTCCAGCAGAACATGACCGCCGGGCGCGGATTCATCGCCCTGGCGGCGATGATCATGGGCCGCTGGACGCCGATCGGCTCGTTCGGCGCGGCGCTCCTCTTCGCGACGTTCCTGCAGCTCGGCCAGCTGATCAACATTGCGCCGCCGAGCGGCGAGCTGGGCTCGATCATGGGTGCCGTGCCGCCCCAGCTGTTCGACGCCCTGCCCTACATCCTGACGATCGTGATCCTGGCCGGAGTCGTCGGCCGGAGCACGCCGCCGGCCGCCGACGGCCAGCCCTACGAGCGCGAGGCCGCGACCTAGGCCGATGATCGAGCCCTCGCCGACGAGCCGATCCGCCGTCGAGCTCGGCTACGACCCCTGGGACCCGGCCTTCGTCGCGGACCCCTACCCTGCCCTGGGCCGGCTGCGGGCCGGGCCGGGCGCCCTGTACGACGAGCGGACCGAGCAGTGGCTGGTCAGCCGCCATGCCCTGGTCAACGCCCTGCTCCGCGACCGGCGCCTCGGCCGGACCTACCACCACGTGGCCACCAACGCCGAGTGGGGCCGGCCGGACCCGCCTGCCGCCGAAGCGGGACTGTTCCGCCTCCTCGACCTCCAGATGATCGACCAGGAGCCGCCCGACCATACCCGCCTGCGGCGCCTGGTCAGCGCCGCGTTCACGCCGCGGACCGTCGAGCGCCTCCGGCCCCGGATCGATGAGATCGCCAGCCGGCTCGTCGACGAGGCCGCCGCGCTGGGCGAGTTCGACCTGATCGCCGACCTGCTGGAGCTGCTGCCGGTTACGGTGATCGCCGAGCTGCTGGGCATTCCCGAGGCGGACCGCGGCCACCTCCGGCCCTGGTCGGGTGACATGACCCTCATCTTCGAGCTCAACCCGAGCGCCGCCGACCGGTCCCGGGCGGTGGCCGCCGGGCGCGCGTTCGAGGCCTATCTCCGCGATCTTGCCCGGGAGCGCCGGCGACAGCCGACCGACGACCTGATGAGCGAGCTGGCCCTGGTCGCCGAGGCCGGCGACCGGCTGACCGAGGACGAGCTGGTGGGCACGGCCATCCTGCTCCTGAACGCCGGCCACGAGGCCTCGGTCAACGGCGCGGCCAACTCGTGGTTCGCGCTGTTCCGCAACCCGGCGGCGCTGGCCCGGCTGCGGGCCGACCACGACCTGGTGCCAACCGCGATCGAGGAGCTCCTGCGCTTCGACACGCCGGCCCCGATGTTCGAGCGCTGGGTCCTCGACGACATCGAGATCGACGGGATCCGGATCCCCCGGGGGCAGGAGCTGGCCCTCCAGTTCGCGGCCGCCAACCGCGATCCGGCCGCCTTCGGGCGGGCGGACGAGCTCGTCCTCGAGCGCGACCCGAACCCCTACCTGTCGTTCGGGGCGGGCATCCACTACTGCCTCGGTGCGCCGCTGGCCAAGGCCGAGTTCGACATCGTCTTCCGCCGGATCCTCGAGCGGATGCCGGACCTGGAGCTGATCGCCGAGCCGGCCTGGAAGCCACGCTTCGTCCTGCGCGGCCTCGAAGCGCTGCGGGTCCGGGCCTGACCGTGACCAGGCAATGAGCCACGAGGAACGCGCCCGCGCCCGGGCGATGCTCGACCTCGAGGAAGGCCGGGGTCCGGTCCGGCTGCTCGACGACGCGGGGATCGCCACGATCCTCCAACGGGCGCGCCGGATCGCGGTCATCGGCGCCTCGGCCAACCCGGCCCGGCCGTCGTTCGCGGTCTTCCGCTACCTGCTGATGCAGGGCTACGACTGCGTCCCGGTCAACCCCAACGAACGGGACGTCCTGGGCCAGCCCGCGTTCCGGTCGCTGACCGAAGCCGTCGAGGCCAGCGGCCCGTTCGACATCGTCGATGTCTTCCGGCGCTCCGAGCTGTGCGTCGCGCATGCCCGCGAGGCGGCCGCGACC
>DATGGC010000390.1:0-9632 GCA_035308745.1 Candidatus Limnocylindrales bacterium
CTTGGTGCCGGTCAGGCCGAGGTTCTCGCGCAGGACGTCAAGCAGGCGCCGGATGCCGGGCGCGCTGACCTCGACCGGCTCGTCGTTGACCGTGAACCGGACGGTCATGGCCGCGGCGCCGGGGCCGGAGCAGCGGCTGCGTCGAGCGCCGCGAGGATCCGTTCCGGGCTGGCCGGCAGGTCGTGGATCCAGACCCCGGTCGCGTCGTGGATCGCGGCGACCACCGCCGGCGCCCCGACGTCCATCGGCAGTTCGCCGATCCCCTTTGCGCCGTGCGGCGCCCCGCTGAATGGCGCCTCGACCAGGATCGTCTCGATCCGCGGCGCATCGAGCGCCGTAGGGATCAGGTAGGTCGCCAGCCGGTCGTTGAGGTAGCGGCCGTCGCTCAGCTTGATCTCCTCGATCGTCGCGTAGCCGACCGCCTGGAGCGTGCCGCCTTCGACCTGGCCCTCGGCGAGCACCGGGTGGATCACCCGGCCGACGTCGTCCGCCGCAACGACGCTGCGGACCGCGACCTCGCCCGTGTCCAGGTCCACGTCGACCTCGGCAATCGCCGAGGCCCAGCCGAAGGCCGGGTAGGCGTCGCCGCGATAGGTCGTATCGTCGAAGTCGATCCCGGGATAGGGCTCGAAGTGCTCATCGATCCGGGTCGCCCCGTGGGCCCGGGCATCGGACCGGTAGGTCTCGGCAAACGGCCCGCCGCTGCGGTCCTCGACGACGGCCCGCAACCGGCGGCAGGCACCGATCACCAGGCCGCCGACGACCATCGCCGTCCGCGAGGCGACCGTTGGACCGCTGTCGGGCACCTGGGCGGTGTCGACGGCCGCCAGCTCCACGTCGTCCATCGCCACGCCGAGCGCCTCGGCGACGAGCTGCGGAAAAATCGTCTTGGTCCCCTGGCCCATCTCCGTCGAGCCGATCAGGATCACGATCCGGCCCTCGGCGGTCAGCTCGACCGAGGCAACCGAGGCGAGGTGGACCTCGCCCGAGCCGGTGAAGCCGGCCCCGTGCCAGGCCAGCGCCAGCCCGATGCCGTGGGCCAGGTGGCCCTGGCGGCCGGCACCGGGACCGCGGCCGGCGCGGCCAGCCCCCGCGGTGCGGGTGGCTCGTGCGTCGGCCGTTCGGGCCCGGACCCGCTCGAATTCGGCGGCCTCGGCGGCGCGATCGAGGACCTCCTCGGCGGCCACGCTCTCGCGCAGGACCTGGCCGGTCGGCGTGCTGTCGCCCGGCCGGTACAGCCAGCGCCGGCGGAGCTCGAGCGGCGAAACGGCGAGCGCCTCGGCGATCCGGTTGACCTGCATCTCGGCGGCGAACTCGGTCTGAGGCGCACCGAAGCCCCGGAACGCGCCGTTGGGCGGCGTGTTGGTGGCCACCGCCCGGGACCGGATCCGGACGTTCGGGCAGCTGTACGGACCGCCGGAATGAAGCGTGCCCCGCGACAGGACCACCGGGCTGAGGGTGCAGTACGCCCCGCCGTCCATCACGATCTCGATGTCCTGGGCGACCAGCCGGCCGTCGGCCGACACGCCGCTGCGGTACCTGACGATCGCCGGGTGGCGCTTGGTGGTCGCCGCGATGTCCTCGTGGCGGTCGTAGATCATCCGGACCGGCCGGCCGCAGGCCCGGGCCAGGAGCGCGGCGTGGAGGGCCAGGATGCTGGGGTACTCCTCCTTGCCGCCGAAGCCGCCGCCGGTCTCGGCCTGGATCACCTGGGCCTGCTCGTCGCTCAGCAGGAGCGAACGGCGGAGCGCCTTGTGGACGTAATACGGGCACTGCAGCGAGCCATGAACGGCGACCCCGCCGTCGTCGCGAGGGACGGCGATCATCGCGTTGTTCTCGATGTACAGCTGCTCCTGGTGGCCGACCCGGTATTCGCCTTCGACCACGACCGTGGCCTGGGCGAAGCCGGCGTCGACGTCGCCGGTCGCGATCTCGTAGTGGGCGAAGATCTGTTCGCTTAGGAGGGGATCCAGGACCGGCTCGAGCGGCGCGGTCCGGAGGGTGATGTGTGCGGCGGCCTCGCGCAGGAGGCCACGGTCGGGCGCCGCGACCAGGGCGACCGGCTCGGCGTGGTGGCGGATCTCGTCGACGACCAGGATCGGCTGGTCGTCCTGGATCGAGTTGACGATGTTGGGTCCCGGGATGTCGGCCGCGGTGACGACCGCGACCCGGGACCAGTCGAAGGCCGGATCGAGCTCGATCCCGAGCAGCCGGGCATGGGCCTCGGTCGAGCGGATCGTTAGGCCGTACCAGGCGCCGGGGAAGACCAGGTCGTCGGTGTACAGGGCGGTCCCGGTCAGCTTGGCCGGCCCTTCGCGCCGGAACGGGGCGCGGTCGACCGAGGGCCGGGTTGGCAGCCGCAGAGTCACGGTCGTCGTTCCATCCTGGGTCCATGCTAGTCGTCAGGGCGGACCTTCGGGGCCGCGGGCGAGGGCCGCGGGAGAGGGCCGTGGGCGAGGGCCGGGGGCCAGGGCCTGGCCGACTCCCTGACAAATTCCACTCCCAGCCACGTTATGGTCGGAAAATGGCCGTCGACGATCGTCGACGGGTGCGGCATCCCGGATTCCACGCACGGGCTAGCACGTCCAGGCCCGGACTAGTCACGAAACGGGTTGGAATCCGACCATACGGCGGCTCCGGGTGGAATTTGGCAGGAACGCACGGATCCGGGCCGTCGGAACCCCGCCACCAGTAGGCTCAGGGCCGCGGGCCAGGAGGGCGAGGCGTAGCATCGCCGGGATGCCTGCCAGCCCATCCCCGACGCTGCCCGACCGGCCGCCGTTCACCGTCCGCGCCCGGATCCTGACTCCACTGGCCGCCGGTGGCACGGGCTACGAGGCAGACGGCGCGGTGGTGGTCGATGCCGCCGGCCGGATCACCAGCGTCGGCCCCTGGGACCCCGACGGGACCGGAGCCGCGGGTCCGGCCAGCGACGCCGTGGTGGACCTCCGGCCGTGGCTCGTCCTGCCCGGCCTCGTCGACCTGCACGTCCACCTGCCCCAGGTGCCCCACGCGGGGCTGGGCTTCGGGACGCCCCTCCTCGACTGGCTGCGGCGCTACGTCTTCCCGCTCGAGCACGACTTCACGGAAGCTGTGGCCGAGGTCGTCGCGCCGGCGGTCTACCGGGCGATGGCGGCCGCAGGCACGACCACGGCCCTGATGTACGGCGCGGTCTACGAGCCGTCGCTCGACGCGGCCTTCCGGGCAGCCGAGGCCCACGGGATCCGGGCGGTGATCGGCAAGGTGATGATGGATCGCCTGACCTACGACGAGACCCTGCGGCCGTCCGAGGTCCTCGACCTGTCGCTGCGCCAGTCGGCCGACCTGTGCGACCGCTGGCACATGCGCGACCGGGGTCGCCTGCGCTACGCCTTCACGCCGCGCTTCGCCGTCTCGTGCAGCGCCGAGATGCTCCGCGACTCGGCCGCCCTGGCCAACGAGACGGGCGCCTATTGGCAGACGCACCTGGCCGAGGACGCCGCCGAGATCGCCGAGGTCGCCCGGCTCTTTCCCGAGGCCCGCGACTACCTCGACGTCTACGACCGGGCCGGCGGCCTGGGCCCGCGGACGATCCTGGCCCACGCGATCCACCTCTCGGACCGCGAGATCGCCCGGCTGGCGGAGTCGGGCAGCCACCTCGCCCATTGCCCGGCCTCGAACCTGTTCCTGTCGTCGGGGATCATGCCCCTCGGCCGCTACCTCGAGGCCGGCGTCAGCGTGGGCCTGGGCTCGGACGTCGCCGGCGGCCCGGACCTGTCGCTGTTCGGGGCGATGCGCGTGGGCGGCTACGTCCAGAACGCGCTGCGCGTCGCCACCGGCGATCCCCGGCCGATCCTCGACCCGTTCGGCTGGCTGCGACTGGCCTCGTTCGAGGGTGCCCGGGCACTCGGCCTGGAGCATGAGATCGGCTCGCTGGAGGCGGGCAAGGAGGCCGACCTGATCGCGGTCGATCCACGCCTGGCGATGCCGCCCGCCGGTCCCGAGCTCGACGACCCGGCCGACATCCTGAGCACCCTGATCTTCCGGACCCACCCCGACATGGTCCGGGCGGCCTGGGTTCGCGGCCGGCAGCTGGCCGGCCCGCCCGGATGAAGGGCCGATGACGAGCCGATGACCGCCCGATGACGAGCCGATGACCGCACGATGACAACCCCCGTCGACATCCTGATCAGCGGCGGGACGCTGGTCGACGGCACGGGCCGTCCGGGCCGGCCGGCCTCGCTCGCGATCAGCGCCGATCGGCTTCGAGTGATCGAGGCCAATGAGCCGCTGCCCGAGCACGCCGGGCGGCGGATCGACGCGAGCGGGCGGGTCGTCGCGCCCGGCTTCATCGACCTCCACAGCCATGCCGGGCTGATGATCCTGGCCGAGCCGACCCACGAGCCGAAGGTCCGCCAGGGCGTCACGACCGAGGTGATCGGCGTCGACGGCAACTCCTATGCCCCGTTCGACCAGCCGGCCGACCTGGCCGCCTTCGTCGAGCTCAACGCGGGCCTCGACGGCCACCCCGACATCGCCTACGACTGGGACACGGTGGCGGCCTACCTGACCCGCTTCGATCGCAAGGTCAGCGTCAACATCGCCTATCTCGTCGGCAACTCGGTCCTCCGGATCGCCGCCCTGGGCTGGGACGACGTGCCGGCCGACGGCCGGGCGATCGAGCGGATGCAGGCCCTTCTGCGCGAGGGGATGGCCGAGGGCGCCTTCGGCCTGAGCTCGGGGCTCGACTACCCGCCGGGGGCCTATGCCACGACCGCCGAGCTGGCCGCCCTGACCCGCGAGGCGGGCCGCCACGGCGGCTTCTACCACACTCACGTCCGCTATCCGCTGGGCGACGGCTACCTCGACCCGTTCCGGGAGGCGATCGAGATCGGCCGGCTGGCCGAGGCGCCGGCCCATATCACCCACTTCTATCACCGGGCCACGTTCCCGGGCGGCCCAGGGCCGATGCTCGAGCTGGTCGACGTGGCCCGGGCGGCCGGCCAGGACGTCACCTTCGACTCGTATCCATCCGAGTGGTCGAGCACCCGCCTGCTGATCCTGATCCCGCCCTGGGTCCAGGAGGGCGGCCCGGCACGGACGAAGGAGCGCCTGGCCGATCCGAAGGTGCGGTCCCGGATCCGGCAGGAGCTCAGCGCGCGGGGCACGCTCTTCGCCGGCAGCGGCGGCCTGGCCGGGGTGCGGGTCGGCTACTTCGCCCGGCCCGAGCACGCCCGCTGGGAAGGCTGGACCCTGGGCCGGATCCAGGCCGAGACGGGCACCGAGGCGGTCGACCTGGTCTGCGACCTGCTCCTGTCCGAGGGCCTTCGCCTGAACGAGGTGACGCCCGGGCCGGACCGGGCCACGATGCCGCCCTTCTTCCAGCATCCGGTCGGGATGGTCGGCACCGATTCGGTCTTCGTTGGCGACCATCCCAGCCCCCGGACGTACGGCTCGTTCCCCCGGATCCTGGGCGAGTTCGTGCGCGACGAGCGGCTGCTCGGCCTGGAGGAGGCCGTCCGCAAGATGACCTCGGCGCCGGCTGCCCGGCTGGGGATCGGCGATCGCGGCCGGCTGGCCGACGGGCTGCTGGCCGACGTGGTGGTCTTCGACCCGGCCCGGGTCCGGAGCCTGGCCACGATCGACGACCCGCGCCGCTTCCCGGAGGGGATCGACGAGGTGATCGTCAACGGCACGCTGGTCGTGGACGGCGGGCGGCACACGGGCGCGACGACCGGCCGGGCGCTTCGCCACGGTCGGCCGGCAGACTAGCTGCCGGTTGGCCACGGTCGGCCGGCAGACTAGCTGCCGGTTAGCCACGGTCGGCCGGCAGACTAGCTGCCTGAGGCCAGAAAGTAGCCGGTCAGGTCGAAGATGATCTCGGTCGAGGACCCGGTCGCCCCGACGTAGGTGAAGCCCAGCTTGCCGCCCGATCCCAGGGCCGTTGTGACGGCGTTCGCCCGGGTGTCGTGGGCGGGGAAGTTGAGGGTCGAGGTCTTGGGTGCGTTGGTGGCCACGCTGGTCACCGACAGGTAGCCGGCGGCGGCCGGGTCGACCACGGTCAGGTTGCCGGTCACCGCGACTGCGCCATCCGGGATGGCCATCGCCGGGTTCGGATTGACCGTCGTGACCTGGACGGTCTTGGCCAGCTTGGTCTTGATCATCGTCGGGTTGACCAGCCGGTTCGGGATCACGCCGAAGTAGCTCGCGCCCGAGGCGCCGGGCAGGAAGTAGCCGGTCACGTCGAAGATGATCGAGGCCGTTGAACCGGTCCCGCCGACGTACGTGAAGCTGAGCTTGCCGCCCGCTCCGAGAGGCGCGGTCACGGCGTTGGCCCGGGTGTCATGGGCCGGGAAGTTGAGGGTCGAGGTGGCCGGCGAGCTGGTCGCCACGCTGGTCACCGACAGGTAGCCGGCGGCGGCCGGGTTGACCACCGTCAGGTTGCCGGTCACCGCGACCGCGCCATCGGGGATCCCCGCGACGCCGGTGACCTGGATCGTCCTGGCCACCCGGGTCTTGATCGCGGTCGGGTTGACGATCCGGGTGGGGGTCAGCCCGAAATAGCTGGCGCCCGAGGCGCCGGGCAGGAAGTAGCCGGTCACGTCGAAGATGATCTGGGCCGAGCTGCCGGTCTTGCCGACGTATGTGAAGCTGAGCTTGCCGCCCGGCCCGAGCGGCATCGTGACCGCGTTGGCCCGGGTATCGTGGGCCGGGAAGTTGAGGGTCGAGGTGGTCGGCGCGTTGGTGGCCACGCTGGTCACCGACAGGTAGCCGTTCGAGGCGGGCCTGACCACGGTCAGGTTGCCGGTCACCGCGATCGCGCCCGAGGGGATGCCGTCCACGCCGGTCACCTGGACCGTCTTGGCGACCTTGGTCTTGATCGTGGTCGGGCTGACCAGCCGGCTGGCCGTGATCCCGAAGTAGGTCGCCCCGGGGATCGACTGGACCGGCGTCACCTGGGGGCTGGCCGCCGAGGCGGCGCCGCTGCCGGACGAGTTCCGGGCGGTGACGCTGAAGGCATACGCCGTGCCATTGGCCAGGCCGGTCACGATGCACGACACGGCACCCGACGCCGTGCAGGTCCGGCCGCCGGGGGCCGCCGTCACGGTGTAGCTCGAGATCGACCCGCCGCCGTCGTTGGCCGGCGGCGTCCAGGTGACGAACGCGGCGGCGTCGAGCGGCGTGGCGACCGGCGCAGTCGGCGGATCGGGCAGGGCCGGCAGGACGGTCAGGTTGGCCAGGGTGGTCTTGGTCAGGCCGCCGCCCACGCCGGTGATCGTGGGCGCCACGATCCCGGGCGGGGTAACCGTCGGCACGTTGGAGGTGGTGATGGTCAGCGTCGAGGTGCTGCCGGTGACCGGGTTGGGGCTGAACGAGGCCGTCGTCCCGGCGGGCAGGGCGCTGGTCAGGCTGAGGGTGACCGGCGGCACGAACTCGTTGCGGGTGACGGTGATCGCGAAGGTCGTCGACCCGCCGCGCATCACCGACTGGCTGATCGGCGAGGCGCTCACCGCGAAGGTCGGGTTGTAGGTCACCGCGGTCAGGCTGCTGCCGTTGAACTGGTCGAGGTCGACGCAGCCGGTGGTGATCCCGGCGACGTGGCCGCAGTCGGTGTACTGCCAGAACGTGTAGCCGTTGCCGCTCCAGTTGTTGGCCGGCACGGTCGGGCTGGTCACGCCCCAGTTGGCGATCCACAGCGTCTTGTAGCCGGCCAGGGCGATGCTCGTGTTGTTGCCGACCTTGCTCGACCAGAAGCTCGGGCTGACATAGATCATGGGCCGGATGCCCAGCTTGGCGGTCACCTCGTCGAGCCACGCCCGGACCCAGACCTGGAGGGCGGCCGGAGCCAGCCCGCCGGTCTGCTCGAGGTCGAGGGCGGGCAACAGGTTGCCGGCGGTCAGGCCGGCCACGGCGACGTAGTGATCGGCCTCCTGGACGGCTTCGTTGGGGCTCGAGTCGGGCGAGGCGAAGTGGTAGGCGGCCATCGGGATCCCGACGCCCATCGCCCCGGCCCGGTTGGTGGCATACATCGGATCGACGTAGCCGGTCCCCTCGGTGGCCTTCATGACCACGAACTGCTTGCCGGCGGCCTTGACCTGGGGCCAGTTGATGGTGGCCTGCCAGCGGCTCACGTCGATGCCCTCGAGGGGCGTCACGGCCGGCACGAGCTTGGCCCCGGTCCGCGAGTGGCTGCTCGTCGGGATCGGGGCGGGCAGCGGCGAGGCACCGCTGACGAGGGCCGGGCTAACGCTCGCGACGAGCGTGAACAGCAAACTGGCGGCCAGGAGTCGGGCAACCCATCCGGACACGGGTCCGGGCCTGACCGGCGTGATGGCGACTTTCACGAGCATCTTCCGTGGGGAGGACCAAGGTATCCCCCCGCGTCAAGTCGAGGCCATCACTCCATCGGACCAGACCGGACCGCCATGGGTCATGGCGATCCGGGTCATGGCGCCGGATCGCGGCTAGTGGACGGCGACCTTGGCGGCCGAGGCGCCGATCGAGGCGAGCGTTGCGGACGACGCCTGGGTCCGTCCCAAGGCGGCCATCGGCGGGGCCATCACCGGGGTGCCAACCTCGCGGCCGTCGTCCCGGGCGTCCGACTCGTGGTGCTGGCCACGGGCGTACTCGAGCAGCGCCCGCCGGAGGAGCTCCTCGGTGTGGCCACTGGCCAGGCTCATCAGCCGGGCGACATCGTCGCGGACCGACTCCGGAGGCTGGCTGGCAGCGGCCCGCAGGACCTTGGGGTTCTCGGTCGGCTGGACGCGCTCGGAGGCGTAGAAGAGCTCCTCGTGGAGCTTCTCGCCGGGGCGCAGGCCGACGATCTCGATGGGCTGGCTCTCGGGATCCCGGCCGGCCAGCCGGACGAGGTCGTGGGCCAGGTCCATGATCTTGACCGGCTCGCCCATGTCGAGCACGAACAGGTCGCCCGACTTGCCCAGGGCCGACGCATCGAGGATCAGCCAGGCCGCCTCGGGGATGGTCATGAAGAAGCGGGTCATGGCCGGGTCGGTGATCGTCAGCGGCTCGCCGTTCTCGAGCTGCTCCTGGAAGATCGGCACGACACTGCCGTTCGAGCCCAGGACGTTGCCGAAGCGGACCGAGACGTAGGGCCGCCCGGTCCGCCGGGCCGCGTCGGCGACCAGCATCTCGGCGACGCGCTTGCTGGCACCCATCACGCTCGAGGGGCGGACTGCCTTGTCGGTGGACACCAGGACAAAGCGCTCGACGCCGGCCCGGGCGGCCGCGTCGAGGACGGCCATCGTGCCGCTGACGTTGACGAACATCGCGTCCGAGGGATGCGACTCCATCAGGGGCACGTGCTTGTAGGCGGCCGCGTGGAAGATGACCGAGGGTGCCTCGGTGCTGATCAGCTCGTCCATCGCGGTCCGGTTGGTGATGTTGGCCAGGTGGACCTGGAGCTCGCCGGTCGCCTTGCCGTGGTCGATCCGGGCCTCGAGCTCGCGCTGGAGCAGGTACAGCGGGCTCTCGGCCCGGTCCACGAGGACCAGCCGGCTGGGGCCCAGGGCGAAGACCTGGCGGGCCAGCTCGGAACCGATCGAGCCGGCGGCGCCGGTGATCATCACCACCCGGCCCTGGACGATCTCGGTCACGCCGGCGACATGCTCGGTGACGATGGGCCGCCGGAGGAG
>DATGGC010000391.1:0-5299 GCA_035308745.1 Candidatus Limnocylindrales bacterium
CGAAGGTGTGATCCGCGAGCTGAACGACGCCAAGCTGCTCGGGCGAGGCGGCGCCGCCTTCCCCACCGGCCGCAAATGGGACGCGGTCGCGCGCACGCCGGCGCGGCCGCACCACCTGGTCTGCAACGCCGACGAATCGGAGCCGGGCACGTTCAAGGACCGGGCCCTGCTCGAGGGCGATCCCTTCGTGGTGATCGAGGCGATGACGATCGAGGCCTTCGCCACCGGTGCCAGCCGGGGCTTCATCTACCTCCGCGGCGAGTACCCGCTGGCCGCCGAGCGGCTGGGCGGCGCAATCAGCCAGGCCCGGGCCGCCGGCCTGCTCGGCCCGACGGTGCTCGGCGCTGACTTCTCGTTCGAGCTCGAGCTGCGGATCGGTGCCGGCGCCTACATCTGCGGCGAGGAGACGGCACTCTTCAACTCGATCGAGGGCAAGCGCGGCGAGCCGCGCAACAAGCCGCCGTTCCCGGTCGAGGTCGGCGTGTTCGGCAAGCCCACGGCGGTCAACAACGTCGAGACCCTGGCCAACGTGCCCCTGATCCTGCGCGACGGCGGCGCGGCCTATGCCGCCATCGGGACCGAAGGATCGGCCGGGCCGAAGCTCTTCTGCGTATCAGGCCACGTCGGCCGGCCGGGAATCTACGAGGTGCCGTTCGGGACGAGCCTGCGGGCGTTGCTCGAGCTGGCCGGCGGCGTCCCGGCGGCCGCCGGCGTCGGCCCAGAGCAGGCGATCCGGACGATCCTGCTCGGCGGTGCGGCCGGGGTCTTCGTGGGACCCGAAGCGCTCGACACGCCGCTCACGTTTGAAGGCACCCGGGCGATCAATGCGACCCTCGGCTCGGGCGTGGTGATGGTCTTCGACCAGACCGCCGACCTGGCCGGCACGCTGCGCCGGATCGCGGCGTTCTTCCGCGATGAGTCGTGCGGCCAGTGCGTCCCCTGCCGGGTCGGCACGGTCCGCCAGGAGGAGCTCCTTGCTCGGCTCGCGGCCGGCACGCCCAACGGATCGCGGGCGGACGAGCTGCACCTGCTCGCCGAGATCGGCCAGGCGATGCGCGACGCCTCGATCTGCGGCCTCGGGCAGACCGCCTCATCGGCGATCGAGAGCGCCGTCCGGGCAGGTATCGTGTCGGCATGAGCCTGGTCCCGCCGATCCAGTTCTACCCACCGGCCCGTTCGAGCAAGCCGCCGGCGCCACCGGTCGAGGCGCCGCCGGTCCAGCTCGAGCTGACGATCGACGGCCAGGCCGTGAGCGTCGAAGCGGGCTCGACGATCCTCGACGCCTGCCGAGCGAACGGGGTCGACACGCCGACCCTGTGCTACCTCGAGAACCTGACCCCGGTCAATGCCTGCCGGGTGTGCGTGGTCGAGGTCGCCGGCTCGCGGGTGCTGGCCCCGGCCTGCTCCCGCAAGGTCGAGGCGGGGATGGCCGTCCAGACCGACACCGAGCGGGTGCGGACCTCGCGTAAGGTGGTCCTGGAGCTGCTCGGCTCATCGGTCGACCTGTCGACCTCGCCCCAGGCGCCGGCCTACTTCGAGCGCTACGGTGCAGATCCGGAGCGTTTCGGGCCGGCCGCCGCCCCGGCCGCCGCGGGTGAGCGCGACGCCCACGAGGCCGGCCATCACCACGCCGCCGCCGGCGAGCCGGGTGCCGCGACCGTCGCCCAGCCGGTCAAGATCGACAACGAGCTGTACGTCCGCGACTACTCGAAGTGCATCCTCTGCTACAAGTGCGTCGAGGCGTGCGGGGTGGATGCCCAGAACACGTTCGCGATCGCCGTCGCCGGTCGCGGCTTCGACGCCCGGATCTCGACCGAGTGGAACGTGGGCCTGCCCGATTCTGCCTGCGTCTACTGCGGCAACTGCATCGGGGTCTGCCCGACCGGTGCCTTGATGTTCCGCTCGGAGCACGAGATGCGCGAGGCGGGCACCTGGGACGAATCGACCCAGACCGTCACCGACACGATCTGCCCGTATTGCGGCGTCGGCTGCACGCTCAGCCTGCACGTCCAGGACAACGAGATCGTCAAGGTCACCTCGCCGCTCGACTCATCGGTGACCGACGGCCACCTGTGCGTCAAGGGCCGCTTCGGCTTCGCCTTCGTCCAGGAGCGTGGCCCCAAGGCGGAGCGTTAGGGCACAGGAACCAGGCCGACGTCGCCCTCGAGGACGATCGCAACCTCGCCCGGCTCCTCGTCAATCTGCCACTCGTCGAAGAACGCGCTCGCGCCCGTACGGGATTCCCAGGACGCGACCGCGTAGAACGCGGAGCCATCCTTGGCGTACCAGGCCCGATGGAACGTGCAGCCGTGGATCGCCGCGCTCGCCTGCATGGCCGGGCTGATCCCGTTGACCCGAGTCTCGTAGAGGTCGCGGGCCGTCCGCCCATCGGGCGTTGGACAGGGAACCTGGAAGAGGATCCACATGGCGCTGCCTCCCAACTACAGGCTGATCCGCTCCCGGCCGGCATAGACGTTGAAGCCGTCGCCGCGGAGGAAGCCGACCAGGGTCTGGCCGAAACGCTCGGCGGCTTCAACGGCAAGATCCGACGGAGCCGAGACGGCACAGACGATCGGGATCCCAGCCACCGCCGCCTTCTGGACGATCTCGAGGCTGACCCGGCCGCTGACCATCAGGATCCGGTCATTGAGCGGCATCAGCCCAGCCAGCACCGCCCAGCCGACGAGCTTGTCGAGGGCATTGTGCCGGCCTACGTCCTCGCGCAGGGCGAGCAGCCGACCCTCAGGATCGAACAGGCCGGACGCGTGCAGGCCGCCGGTTCGCTCGAAGACGGCCTGGCCCTCGCGCAGGCGGCCGGGCAGGGCCAGGACCGTGTCCCGGCTGACCAGCGGACCAGCGGGGATCGGGTCGCACCGGATCGCAACTTCGTCGAGCGAGGCCTTGCCGCAGATCCCGCAGCTGGCCGTCGCCACGAAATGGCGCTCAGGCACGACCGACGCATCGAACGGCCGCCTGAGCCGGACGATCACCGTGTCGTCGGGCTGGGAAAGCGTCGCCGGGTCGCCGAACTCGACCGACTCGACATCGCCATCCGCGATCAAGCCTTCGGTCCGCAGGAATCCGACCGCGAGCTCGGTCTCCGAACCGGGCGTCCGCATCGTGACCGCCACGGCTACCGGCTCCTGGCCCGGACCGGCCGCGCGGATCTCCATCGGCTCCTCGCCGACGAGCGTGTCATCGCGCTCTTCGACGGTGGCACCGCGGATGGCCAGGATCCGGTTGTGCGACACGTGACGGGTGGGATCGGTCACGGCCGCAGTCTACGATGGCCCCGATGTCGGACTCCGGGGCACCTCTGATCCTGACGCCGGGCGATCGACGCCTGCTGCTCGCGAGTCGGACCGCGACCCTCGCCACGCTCGACCCGAACGGCCGCCCGCGCCTGGTGCCGTGCTGCTTCGCGCCGGACCCGGAGCGCGATCGGATCTGGACGCCGATCGACGAGAAGCCCAAGCGCTCCTCGGACCCGCGTCAGCTCGGTCGCGTCACCGACCTGACGGCCTGGCCAGCGGTCAGCCTGCTGGTCGATCGCTGGTCGGAGGACTGGTCGAAGCTCGCCTGGCTGCGCCTCCACGGGACGGCCGTCCTGCTCGAGCCGGACGAGGCACCGGCGCTGGCCGAACGTGGCCTGGCGATCCGGCTGCTCCGCGAGCGCTACGCGCAATACCGCGACCACGACCTCGAGACACGGCCGATCATCGCCGTCGAACTCACGTCCGCGATCCGCTGGGCCGCCGCCGACGGTTGACCGCCCGGCAGCGAGCTAGGAGGCGAGCTGTTCGAGGAGGCGCTTCGACGCAGCGGCGATCTCGGCCACGGCTCCGTCGAACGCCTCGGCGTTCTTGCGTGACGGGACGCGGTAGCCGCTCACCTTGCGCACGAACTGGAGGGCCGCGGCGGCGACCTCCGCGTCGGTGGCTTCGATCTCGGGTCGACGAAGGGTCTTGATTGATCTGCACATGCCCGAATCGTAGCGCGATCAGGCCCGGGCGCGGCTCCGATCCGGGTCGTACAGGGCGGCGTGATGGACGACACCCGTCGCGCTCGTCCCGTCGGCGGCGGTCACGACGACGGAGGTCCCGTCGGCGATCGTTGGTTCGAGGTAGCCCAGGGCGAGCGTGCGGCCCAGGGTGTAGCCCGTGTCGGCCGAGGTGACCTTGCCCACGTCCCGGCCGTCGATCATGACCGGATCGCCCGGCTTGGGCAGGAACCCGAGCCCATCGAACGCGATCCCCACCAGCGAGCGGGTCACCCCCGCGTCGCGCTGGCGGGCGAGGGCCTCACGGCCGATGAACGGACCTTTGTCGAGATGGACCGTCCAGCCGACTCCGGCCTCGTAGGGGCTGGTCGTCTCGTCGAGGTCCAGGCCGTAGAGCGGGTACTTCTTCTCGATCCGCACGCTGCGCAGGGCGCCCAGGCCGGCCGGCTGGAGGCCGTGCGGCTCGCCCGCCTCGAGAAGCGCCATCCACATGTGGTCGGCGTAGTCGCGCGGGTAGAAGAGCTCGTAGCCGAGCTCACCCGAATAGCCGGTGCGCGACAGGACGACCGGGACCTGGGCCAGGGTTCCCTCCGTGAAGCGGTAGTAGGGCAGCGCCTCGGTGGACAGGTCCAGGTCGGTCAGGCCGGCCAGGATCGCCCGGCTGTGCGGCCCCTGGATCGAGAGGTAGGCCGTGCCCGGCACGCAGTTCGTGACGTAGGCCAGCCGGCCGCGCGCCTGCTCGGTCAGGTGGGCGACCATCCGGTCGACCCGGGACGGCGTGGGGCACAGCCAGTAGTGCTCGGCCGAGAGGCGGAAGACCGTCAGGTCGTCGATCATCCCGCCCGCCTCGTTGACCGCCGAGCTGTACAGGACGCCACCGTCGGTCAGCCGCCGGACATCGTTGACCAGGACCGAGTTGAGGAAGGCCTCCGCCTCGCGGCCCTTCACGTCTACGGCGCCCTGGTAGTAGACGTCGTACATCCCGGCCGCGGCCCGGGTCGCGACGTGCTCGGCCTCGACCGTCGTGAACCGATAGGCGGCGTCGAAGCCGATCCGGTCCACCATCTCGGCCCCCAGCGCCACGAACTGGTGGTAGTAGGGCGTGTGGCGGCGGGCCATTGGCGAGACTCCTGCTGGCGGTTGGGGCGAACGAGCGAAGATCGGGCCTAGGGCTTGAACATCAGCCCCTGGCCGGTGGCCAACATCAGGACCTGGATGCCATGGGCCGTGGCGAACTCGTCGAAGGCGTGCTTCTGGAGCTTGTGCGGGCCGTGGCCGTAGTCGTCGAGGACGACGACC
>DATGGC010000392.1:0-25478 GCA_035308745.1 Candidatus Limnocylindrales bacterium
TCCGTGGTCCGGGCCGGCATCGCCTGGGCGATCGCGATCGAGCCGACGCCACCCACGACCAGCCCAACGGCCACGAAGATCAGGCCCGAGAAGGGGATCGAGCTGCCGACCACGAACGCCACGAAGCCCAGCAGCAGCTCAACCGCACCCCACGTCGAGTAGCGCCCGATGGCCTTCGTCGGGGCCACCCCGAACCAGCCCTGGGCGACGGCGTGATCCTCGAGCTTGGCGTTGAACGTGCTGGCGTACTTGCCGAACTGGGGCAGCTCATCGGGCTCGATCCGGTCACCCTCGCCGCCGACCAGGCGGAGCATCGCCAGGGCATAGGTCTCGGCATCGGTCAGCTTCTGGCGGGCTGCTTTGGCCCGGGCCGCCTCGACGCCCGGATCCGTGGCGGCCGGCGGGGCGAGCTCCACGGCCAGCAACGACGGGTGCTTGGGGTCGGGCACGTCGAAGGCGATCAGGCCCCGGCTGGCCAGGTCGAGCATCGCCGCGGTCAGTGCCCGGCGGCTGGAGCGATCGTCGTAGACGAGGGCAGCCGACGCCGGCGTCAGATCCGGCGGGGGAGCGGGCATGAGCACCGACGAATCGTCGGTGTAGACCGCGTCGCGTCCCCGCCGGTACCAGCCGATCGAGACGGCGCCAATCGAGACCAGGATGATGGCCGGTGCGAGGACGAGGCCGACGAGCGCGTTGATGATCCGGCCCCGGGACAGGTTTTCGGCGTTCTGCGGCGTGGCGGCCGCGTCGACCTTGGCCAGCCCGGCGGCCAGCGCACCGTCCATGTCGCAGGCCTCGAGCTCGGGCAGCATGTCGTCGTTGAAGATCGAGTCGCGCTGGTCGTTCGAGAGGTACGCCGCTCGATAGCCGGGTCCGGCATACAGCTGGATCTGCCCGTGGCAGCCGCTCGGGTCGATGTCGAACAGGATCACCAGCCCGTCATCGAAGCCCTGCCGGCCGACGCCCCACTGGTCCATCAGGGCCTGGGCATTCGACTCGGCCTCGTCGCTGGTGATCCCGTAGTCGACATCCTCGGTGTACACGACCACCTCGGCGCCGGTCCGGGCATCGATCCCGGCGATCGTGGCATCGGCGGCGGCAATCGTGGCCGCGTCGAAGATCTCGGCCGTGTCGTAGACGCGTTGGCCGTTCACCGGGGGCGGATACGGCGGCCCCGAGGCCAGGGCGGCGAGGGCGACGGACGGCAGGACCAGCGCGGCCAGGACCAGCGCGGCCGCGGCCGAGCGCAGGGATGGCAGCCGGTGGGCCAGGTCCATCACCGGATCGTAGTGCTCCGGCCCCGGCGCCGGATGACCGACGTCGTGTTGTTCGCCTCGAGCACGACCTGGGCCGCCCGTGGCCGGCCGTTGTAGGTCGAGGCGAGCGAGCTGGCGTAGGCACCCGCGTCACGGATCACGACCAGGTCGCCCCGGACGAGCGGCGGCAACGGATGTGACCCGAGTGAATCGGTCGACTCGCAGATCGGCCCTTCGACCGAGGTGGGCGTCAACCCCGGCCCGCTGCTCCCCGGCTCGGCGCCGGACCACGGACGCAGGCCGGACGTCAACGCCCTGATCGCGTGACGGGCGCCGTACAGGGCCGGTCGGATCAGCTCGGTCATTCCCGCGTCGAGGATCACCATCGGACCGCCACGCTCCCGGACGTGGAGCACCTGGGCGACCAGGTAGCCGGCACGGGCGACGAGGAAGCGGCCAGGCTCGATCGCCAGGCGGGCCGGCCGGCGATCCGCCGGGAGCGCCGCGAGCAGCAGGTCGAGCTCGCGGGCGAATCGTTCGGGCCGGGGGGCAGGCGCGCCGACGTCGACGACCGGAAAGCCCCCGCCCAGGTCGAGCGTGTCGAAGTTGGGCAGTGACCCGCCGAGCAGGCCGACCAGGGCCAGGGCCCGGCGCACGCCGTCACGCCAGGCATCGACGGCACCCAGCTGGGAGCCGACATGGAGATGGATCCCGCGCCAGCGGAGCGGGCCGTCCGGGCCGCCGCCGGCGTCGATCGCTGCCGCCAGCTCATCGTCGGCGAGGCCGAACTTGCTGCGCTCCGCGCCGACCGCCAGGCCGGGCAGCGTCTCCGGCTCGACGGCCGGATTGAACCGGAGCAGGACGTCGAGGCGAGCGGCCCCAGCCTTGACGGCCGGCCCCGCGATCCGGCGGAACGCGGCGGCTTCATCGGCGGACTCGATCGCCGTCCACAGGAGGGGCTCGTTCCGGATACTGGCCCCGACCGCGGCGCGCAGGTCGGCGTCGGTCTTGCCGATCCCCTCGAGGCTGATCCGTCCGTTCGGGATCCCGGCCCGCCGGGCCACCGACCATTCGCCGCGCGAGACGACGTTCGCGCCCAGGCCCAGCCCGCCCAGCCGGGCCACGATCCCGGGCACGTCGTTGGCCTTGACCGAGAATTGGCGGATGGTCGGATCGGGAAAGGCGAGCTCGAGCTCGTCGGCGGCCCGCGCCAGCTCGGCGGCATCGGTCACGAGCAGCGGCGTACCGAACTGGCGGGCCGCCTGGCGGAGCGCGCCGGCAATCCCCGGCAGCCGGTCCGGCTCGATCACGGCCTGGAGGGACGCCGTCGGGTCAGCGGCTCGTCTTCACGAACGGCAGCAGCCCGATGACCAGCGAGACCACGCTGAGGACCACCGCCCCGATCACCGCCGCAGCGATCACGGTCGTGTCGACGCCGTGCGTCGGGAAGCCGCCGATCGTGAACGTGATCTTGAGCTTCTCGGCGATCCAGGCGACGCCGAGCAGGACGACGGCGTTCACGATCAGGCTGGACAGGCCCAGGGTGAGCAGCGAGATCGGGAAGGTCAGGATCTTGAGGACCGGCTTGACCAGGGCGTTGGCCAGGCCGATGACGACGGCGACCACGATCACCGACCAGACCTCGGGGTGCTTGCCGAAGCTGATGTCCGAATAGACCAGGGTCGTCACCCACAGGGCGATGGCGGTGCCGATGGTCTCGGTTGCGAATCCGATCATTGCGATCCCTCCTTGGTGCTGTGACGAGCCAGGCGGGCCTGGAGGTGCGCTCGAACATCGGGCCATTCGGTGTCGATCACGCTGTAGTAGGCGGAATCGCGGGCGCGCCCACCGGGCATGACCATGTGCTTGCGGAAGATGCCCTCGTACTGGGCGCCGATGCCCAGGATCGCGGCCCGCGACTGCTCGTTGAGGGCGTCGGTCTTGAACTCCACCCGGCGCAGGCCGAGGGTGTCGAAGGCATGACCCAGGCCCAGCAGCTTGGCCTCGGTGTTGACCGCGCTGCGCTGGAACCTGGGATCGATCCAGGTCCAGCCGATCTCGAGGCGAAGGTGGGCCGGGGCCAGGGCGAGGTAGCGGGTGCTGCCCACCACCCGTCCCGTCGCCCGCTCGACGGTCACGAACGGCAGCTCACTACCGGCGGCCTCGGCCGCGAGCGCGCCTTCGACGATCGCGGCCATTCCCGCGGGTGTCGAGCCATCGAGGGGCATCCAGCGCCAGATCCGTTCGTCCTGCCCGGCCGCGACGAGCCCGGGCAGGTGTCCGGGCGCCAGTGGCTCGAGGCGGACGTGGGCGCCCTCGAGCTCGACCGGCTCGATCTGCGGGATGGCAACCATCGCCCGAGTGTACGGGAGCGGTAGACTCGACGTCCCGAGCCCAATGCTCATCGCCCGACCGCAGGAGCTGCCCCGTGGCGCCATTTTCCGATCACGTCGACGCCTTCTTCGCCGAGTTCTTTGCCCTCAACCCGCTCGCCGCGACGGCGGCCGGGATGCATGATCACGACGGCGCCTGGCCGGACCTGAGCGATGCCGGGCGCGATGCCCGGCTGGCGTTCGCGGCCCGCTGGGCGACCGTCTTCGAGGCCATCCCGGCGGACGAGCTCGATCGCGACCAGGCGGTCGACCGGACCCTGCTGCGGCTGGTCCTCGACGAGATGCGCTTCGAGGACGAAGAGCTCCGCCAGCTGGCCTGGGACCCGCTCGAATGGGTGTACGTGATGGGCGGCGGGATCTTTCCGCTGCTGGCCCGCGAGTTCGGCCCGCTGGCCGACCGGCTGACCTCGATCGCCAGTCGGCTCGAGGGCCTGCCGGCCCTCGTCGATGCCGCCCGCCAGAGCCTGGTCGGGACGCCCGATGGCCGGCCCGTCTCGAAGTTCCACACGGAGACGGCGCTCGGCCAGCTGTCCGGGATTGACGAGCTGATCGGCGATGCGCTCCAGGAGGCGGAGGCCGCCGCCCCGACCGAACCTGACGTGGCGGCGATTCTCGATCGGCTCCGGGCGGCCGCCCAAGGCGGGACCGAGGCGGTGACCCGGGCCGAATCGATCCTGCGCGACGAGATCCTGCCCCGGGCGGCCGGTGAAGGCCGGCTGGGGCCGGAGCTGTTCGCCGCGAAGATGCGCCGGACCCTGCGCGACGATCGGCTGACCCCGGCCCGGATCCTGGAGCGGGCGAGCCAGGAGGCCGATGCCGTCCGGGCCGAGATGGTCCGCCTGGCCACCGTGATGTGGCCGACGTGGTGCCCCGACCGTCCCCAGCCCGCCGATGCGGGCGAGCTCGTCCGAGGCGTGCTCGACGCGATCGCCGGGGAGCACCAGCAACCGGCCGACCTGCTCGACTTCTGCCGGGCGGAGCTCGGCCGGATCGAGGAGTTCTGCCGGGCCCGGGATCTCGTCGGGCTGACCGACGAGCCGCTCGAGATCCGCTGGACACCGGTCTTCCTGCGGGCCTTCGGCGGGGCGATGCTCGACTCGCCGGGCCCGCTCGACCGCGGCCAGAAGTCCTTCTTCGCGATCACCCCAATCCCGACCGAGTGGACCGCCGAGCAGGCCGAGAGCTACCTGCGCGAGGACAACGACCGGATGCTGCGGGTCCTCACGATCCACGAGGCCGTGCCCGGCCACTACCTCCAGGGCGCCTACGCGAACCTCTGCCCGTCGCTCGTCCGGGCCGTCTTCTGGAGTGGCGTGTATGCCGAGGGCTGGGCCGTCTACGTGACCCAGGTGATGATCGACGCGGGCTACGGCGCCGACGACCCGGCCCTCCTGCTGACCCACTGGAAGTTCTACCTGCGAGCCGCGATCAACGCGATCATCGACGTCCGGATCCACGCCGGCGAGACGCTCGGCGGCGCGATGAACGAGGCCGAAGCGGTCGAGCTGATGGTGGCCGGCGGCTTCCAGGAGGAGGCCGAGGCCCGCAACAAGTACAACCGGGCCCGGCTGTCGTCGACCCAGCTGTCAACCTACTTCGTGGGCTCGATGGCCCTCTGGGAGCTCGAACGCGACGTCCGCCGGAAGCTCGCCGGCGAGCGGGCGGCTGAGGTCGTGGAGCGCCCGATCCCGGGCGGTTTCGGTCCGACGCCGGGCTTCAGCCAGCGCCGCCATCTCGAGGCGACGATGGGCCACGGGACGCTCGCCCCGTCGCTCCTGCGCGGCCTGGTCCTGGACGAGGCGTAGTCGCCAGGGCGTCAAGCAGCCGATCGACCCGGTAGCCGGCCGCCTCGGCCAGCTGGCTCAACCGGCGGACCTGGGTGGCGCTCGGCTGGGCGCTCGGCTGGGCGCTCGAGGCCTGCGCCCCCGCTTCGGCGACGACCGCCAGCCAGAGCAGCCACGCCTCGCGCTCGACGAACTCGCTGCCGTCCCAGGTGTTCAGGCGCAGGCCCTGCCGGATCGGGCCATCGGCGAACCAGGACCGGACGGCGGCACGGTCGAGGGCGATCCGGCCTGGCTCGCCGGCGGCGAGGGCCACCACCAGGCCCACCGCGCGGTCCACGTCCTCGGCCGGCCAGCCAGCGCCGTCGAGCGCGGCACGGATCACCGGCCAGAGCCGGAGCTGAGCGACGTCGAGTCCCCTGATCGCACCAGCCGCCGCGACGATCTGGGCCGCCGGTCGCTCGGCATCGGCCAGCGCCGCGCTGAGCGCCGTCCGGACCGCCTCGTGCTCGGGCGCGAGGATCAGGTCGGCGAGGGCCGCATCGAGGCTGGGGACGGCCGCGCCGGCGAGCTGCTCGGCGAGCCGCGTCCAGGGCTGCCCCGGCCCGTCGACGACTTCGTGGAGGTCGACGTAGACCCGGCAGGCGTAGGCCGCCAGCTCGGCCGAGAAGCCGTCGCTGACGATCGCCTCGATCGAGCGGAGCTCTTCGAGGCCGGTCATCGCATTGCGCATCGTCAGCCAGCGGCCGGGACCCGGCGTCAGGCCGAGACCTGCACCGATGGCCGTCCGGGCCGGCCGCTTCTCGCCGTCGGGGCCGCGCTCGGCGAACGAGGCTGACAGGCGGATCGTGCCCGACGCCTGGGCGTAGCGATTGTGGAACAGGACCAGCGAGCGCTCGCCGTCCGGGCCGCGGTTGGAGTAGGCGAAGACGTCCTCGTTGACGGTCCCGGGCGCTGTCTCGAAGTCGTACAGCCGGAACGACTCGGATCCGGCGAACTCGGCCCGGCGGTGGAGGAGCGGGAAGATCGTCCGCTCGTGGTGGGCGAGCAGGCCGGCATCGACGCTCTCGTCCAGGCGGGCTCGCCGGAACTCCATCCCGTACTGCTCGTGGAAGCCTTCGACCTGGCCGTGGCCGAGCATCGGCAGGCCGGGCAGGGTGGCGAGCAGGGCTGCCACCCCGAAGTACTTGTCACCCGTCCCGAACTGCTCCACGGCGGTCTTCTCGTCCGGGTTGCTCATGAAGTTGACGAACCGGCCGAGGATCGCCGGGTCGAATTCGACGGTGTTCTTCATGACCTGGCGATACTCCGCGTTCTGCTCGTCGCGGAGCATGTTCATGAACGCGCTGTTGTAGACCCGGTGCATCCCCAGGGTCCGCACGAAGTAGCCCTCGAGGAGCCAGAACGCCTCGGCCAGCAGGAGCGTGCCGGGTGCCTCGTCGGCCACCCGGTCGACCACTTCGCGCCAGAACTCGTTGGGCATCAGGGCCTCGAACGCGCGCCGGCTCATGCCCCGCCCGGCCCGTGACGGGATCGCCCCGCCGGCCCCCGGCTCGGGGAACCACAGGCGCTCGATATGGCGCTTGGCAAGGACCATCGCGGCGTCGAAGCGAATCACGGGGAACTGGCGGGCGACGCCCACGATCGTCCGGATCACCTGCTCGCGGATCTCGGCCTGCGAGTAGTCGAGCTGGGCGGTGTCGTTCCACGGGAAGGTGGTGCCGTCGTTGCCGTGGTAGACGTAGCGAACCGCGCCGGTCACCCGATCGCTGCGCTGGAAGACGACCGCGGCGTCCGTCGCGTCGTAGTAGTGGTCCTCGATCCGGATCCCGACCCGCTCGTCGTCGGACAGGTCGGGCCCGTTGAACGAGTAGGCCGGGAACGGCGACTCGGCCAGGGCCAGGAACCAGTCGGGGTGCTCGATCACCCAGCGCGAGTCGATGCCCATGTGGTTGGGGACCATGTCGCTGGCCAGCCGGATCCCGAAGCGACCCGCCCGGGCGCGCAGGTCGTCGAGGGCACCCGGGCCGCCCAGGTCGGCGGCGATCTGGTAGTCGTCGAGGGAATAGGCCGAGGCGACGGCGTCGGGCTGGCCGCGGAGCTGCTTGATCCGGGCCGACGCCCGGCTGCGCTGCCACAGGCCGATCAGCCACAGGCCGGTGATCCCTCGCCGGGCGAGAGTGGCCAGCTCGTCGTCGGGGATCGCGTCGAGGGTCCGGATCTCGCGGCCGTACTGGCGGGAGAGCTGGTCCAACCAGACGTAGGTGCTCTTGGCGACCAGGATCAGGCGGGGCATCCACTCCGTGTCGGCGCTGAAGCGCTCCGCTTCGAGGCCCTCGCCCTCGAACGTGTAGACCTCGGACGGCCCGCCCATCCCGGCATCGGGCCGAGTGGCCAGCCAGGCCAGCTCGGCCGAATGGTGCTCTTCGGCCAGGACGTCCAGGGCGATCAGGAGCTGGTCGAGCAGATCGCCCAGGAGCGGGGCGAATCGCTCGCCCCAGGCCAGCTTGATGTAGCGCAGCTGGTCGGCCAGCGAGCCCGGGGCGGCCTGGGCCGGCTCGCGCAGCAGCTCGAGCAGCGAGCGCGGATCGTTGGGGAACGCCGGCCGGCCTTCGAGCGCTTCCTCGAGGGCCTCCTCGACCCGTGGCGCCGCGGCGGCCCTCTGGCGCAACGGGGCCAGATCGATCAGCTCGCCGAAGGGCTCGACGGCCGGGTTCTCGGACAGGACGCCCAGCAGCAGGAGCTGGGCCAGGGCCACCTCGGGATCGGCCGGCTCGGGCGCGTCGAGGTGGCGCGGGAACTCCACAGGAAACGCCGCGACCGTCGCCGAGAGGCTGTCCGGCCCGACGACCTCGGCCAGCTGCCCCGCGGCGAGCCCGGATTCGGCCGTCTCGCCGTAGCGGTCGATCAGGCGGCCGAGGATCGAGACCAGGATCCCGGCGGCATGCAGCTCGCCGGCGGTGACCGGCCGGTGGGCCGCGGCGGTCGCGTCGGTCGCGACGCCAGCCTCGGTCGCGGCGGCGTCGGCCGCGCCGGCGGGATCGGCGCCGGAGATCCGGCCGGCGGCCAGCCGGGCGGCGATCGTGCGAGCGGTCGAGAGCTCGGGCTCGAGGGTCAGGTCGGCCAGGCCGTAGTGCTCGCGGGCCAGCCGGGCGAGGCGAAACTCGTGCTCCGTTGGCCGGCGGGGCGCCACCTCAGCGGACGGCGCCGATCGAGGTAGGCAGGAGCAGTGGCTCGGCCTCCAGGCCGCCGGCCTCGCCGCGCTCGTCCTGGACGTGCTCGATCGCCCGCCGGAGGAGCTCGAGACCCGACGGGTCGAACTCGTACTTCCAGGCCCGGACCCGTTCCGGCCGGCTGAACCGGTCGTCAAGGCCGAGGGCGATTGCCTCGCGCGACAGCAGGATCAGGTCGGCGACATCGTCGATGTGCTGGAGGCCCTCATCCGAGCCGATCACGGCAGTGACGATCTCGACCCCGGTGGCGCCGGCCAGCCGGAGCGTCTCGGCGATGTTGTCGGTGCCGGTCTCCGAAGCACACACCAGGCCGACCGCCGCCCCGGGCGCCAGGGCCGCGATCTCGTGGACCAGCTCCATGTAACCCGGCCCGACGATCATCGCGATCAGCGGGATCCCCAACCCGACCGAATAGGCCTGGGCCTCATCGGCGTGGAACGTGGTGGTGGCGATCAGGTCGTAGTGGAAGCGTTCGAGGCGCTCGGGGATCTCGTGCAGGAGCGTCGCGTCGGCCTCCACCGCCGGGAACGCCTCGGCGATCGCGGCCGCGTCGTAGACCGCGTCGGCGTTGGTGCATTCGGCGAACAGGATCCGGACCAGGGGCCCGGGACGCTTGCGCTCGGCTGCCGCGGCAAAGGTCGCCGAGGCGACCTCGTCGGCGGTGAAGCCCGCGGCGCTGGCCCGGCGGAGCATCTCGGCCACGATCCCGGCCAGGGCCTCCTGGCCGCGGCGCTGCGGCGGCCGGTCCGCGACATGCGTTCCGGCACCGTGGCGGCTGGTCACATAGCCGGCGTCCGCCAGCCGCTTGTAGACCGCCCGGATCGTGTTCGGATTGACCCGCAGGGCCGCGCCCAGCTCGCGCACCGGGGCCAGCCGGGCGCCGGGCAGCAGCCGCCCGGAATCGATCTGGTAGGCGACCTGCCAGAAGATCTGGGTGCTGATCGGGACGTCGGAATCGCGCTCGACATCGAGGCCCCGATGGGTGGTTGACATAGTCGAATGGTCCAAGTAGGATTTGGCCTAGGACACTATATCAACATCGGGCGCGAACTCCGCGCCCAACGCTATCGAGACGAACCATGGCACTCATCGCCGGCATCCTGATCATCGCCGCCATCCTCGCACTATTCGGAGCCCTGGCGCTGCGCTGGGGCGCTGATACCCGGACCGACTACGTCGACTCGTACACCTACCGGGCAGGAATGCGCTAAGCCCTCCAACACATCGGAGATCCCGCGGCCCAACACCGCGCTTCGAGCTCCAACCCCGCCGGCCGGCGGCGCGCAGGCCACGGCCGACCACGATGCCTCTGGCAGCCTGCCCGCGAGGGCGAGACCGCTGGAGGCATCGTCACGTCCGGGTCACCTGCTTCGGCCCACGGCTCGGGGCGTCGCCGGCCAGAAGTCGTTGCTCGTGCAATAATCTGGACGCGGGCCGGTTCCGGCCCCGAGCGAGGCAACGATCATGACCCACGCATCCTTGAGCTCCGCGGCTCCCACTCCCGCCCCGTTGACCGGCTCAACCCCGGATGAGTACCGACCGGGAGTCTGCAACATCGGCCCGGCCGAGATCACCCGGCGCCGGCGCTCGGGCCACATCGGCCTGATCGTGACGGTCGTCGTCTTCCTCGTCCTGGTCGCCCTCCACGTCCCACCCGTCCTCCGGCTGGTCGTCGGCCTGCCCGCCGCGGGCGCCGCCTCGGGCTACCTCCAGGCGGCGCTCAAGTTCTGCGCCGGCTTCGCCTCGAAGGGCGTCTTCAACTTCGGCCAGCTCGGCCAGACCCACGAGGTCGTCGACCCCGAGGCGCATGCCCGCGACCGCAGCCGGGCCAACCAGATCCTGCTGGCCAGCCTGGCGGTCGGCGTCGTGGTCGCCGTCATCGCCGCAGCCCTGCCGCGATGACCAGCCTGTCCGAGGACGTTGACATCGCGAGCAGCGTGGAGCTCGATCCGCTCGAGCGACTGGCCGAGGTGATCCGCGGCCACAACATCGAAGTCGTCGTCGTCGACACGAAGGATGAGGCGCGCGAGGCCGTCCTGGCCCGGATCCCGGAGGGCTCGGAGGTCCACTCGGGCAAGTCGAAGACGATCGAGGACCTCGGCCTGTTCGCCGAGCTGATGGAATCCGGGCGCTACGAGGCGATCCGCCCGCGGATCTTCAAGATGGATCGCGCCACGCAGGGGATGGAGATCCGCAAGCTGGGCACTGCGCCCAACTTCATGGTCGGCAGTGTCTCGGCAGTGACGAGGGACGGCGCGCTGGTCTCGGCCAGCGGCACGGGCAGCCAGCTGGCTGCCTACGCCGCGGGAGCCGGCCGGCTGATCCTGGTCGTCGGCAGCCAGAAGATCGTGCCCAACCTGGAGGCGGCCTTGCGCCGGATCAACGAGGTCGTCTTCCCGTACGAGGATGCCCAGGTCATGGCCCGCCTCGGGGTGCACACGATCCTTGAGAAGGTCCTGATCACCTACGGCGAGTGGACCGCGGGCCGGACCACGGTGATCCTCGTCCGGGAGCCGGTCGGGGTCTAGGCCGAGACCTTCTCCTGGCGTTCGGCGATCCGGACGCCCGCTGCAGGCAGGTAGAGCTGCTCGGTGTATTCGTGGAGCATCCGGGTCGTGCTGAAGCGCCACAGGGTCGAGGCGATCGAGCTGCGCATCCGCTCCGTCCAGCCGGCCGGGATGCCGCTCGGACCGCGCTGGTAGTAGCGGGGCACGATCTCGTCCTCGAGGATCCGGTAGAGGTCGAGGGCGTCGGCCCAGTCCTGGGCGCCCTCGTCGGGGTTCTGCTCGCGGCCGCCGATCGCCCAGCCGTTGTCGCCGGTCCAGCCCTCGTCCCACCAGCCGTCGAGGACCGAGGCGTTGACCACGCCGTTCTGGGCCGCCTTCATCCCGCTGGTGCCCGAGGCCTCGAGCGGCCGGCGCGGGTTGTTCAGCCAGACATCGACGCCCTGGACCAGGAAGCGGGCGATGCGCATGTCATAGTCCTCGAGGATGAACACCCGGCCGCGCAGGGCGGCTGAGCGCGAACGCTCGAAGATCTGCTGGATCACGCCCTGGCCGGGCCGGTCGGCGGGATGGGCCTTGCCGGCAAAGACGATCTGGACCGGGCGCTCGGGATGCCAGAGCAGGCGCGCCAGCCGCTCCACGTCGGTGAACAGCAGGCCGGCCCGCTTGTAGGTCGCGAAGCGCCGGGCGAAGCCGATGGTCAGGATCTCGGGATCAAGCGCTTCCTCGAGCTGCTCCAGGACCACCGGCGCCTCGCCGTGCCGGGCGAACTGGCTGCGCAGGCGCTTCCGGGCGAACATCGCCAGCTCGCTCTTCTGGCGCTGGTGGGCCGCCCACAGGTCACGGTCGGAGATCCGGCCCAGGCGTTCCCAGAACCGGCCGCTCTTCGTCTGCGGATCGAGGTCGTCGAGGTCGGCGCCCAGGATGTTGGCGTACAAGCCGTTCATCTCGGTGCCGACCCAGGTCGGCGCGTGGACGCCGTTGGTGATGCCCAGGATCTTGCGTTCGCCGAGCATCGGCGACCAGGTCGCATTGGCGGTCACGGCGTGGAGCTGGCTGACGGCGTTGGCCGCGCACGACAGGCGCAGCGAGAGAGCGGTCATGTCGAACTGGCGGGGATCGTCGTCGACGCCCCGGCCGAGGAGCAGGAGGTGCTCGATATCGACCAGGCCGGCGGCCTCCGGGCGCCCGGCGCCGAGGACCGGCCCGGCGACCTTGCGCACGAGGTCCGCGTCGAAGCGCTCATTGCCGGCCGAGACCGGGGTATGGATCGTGAACACGCTGGTCGAGCGGACGTGCTCGAAGGCCTCGTCCAGGGTGCTCCCGGCGGCGACGAGCTCGCGGGCCCGCTCGGCCAGCAGGAACGCACTGTGGCCCTCGTTAAGGTGCCAGGCGGCGGGGTTGATGCCCAGGGACCGGATCGCGCGGGTGCCGGCCACGCCCAGGACCAGCTCCTGGTGGAGGCGCATCTCGCGGCCCCGGACGTACAGGATGTGGCTGATCGGCCGGTCCGCCTCGTCGTTCTCGTTGATGTCCGTGTCCAGCAGCAGGGTCGGGACCCGTCCGACCTGGGCCACCCAGACGGCCACATGGAGCGTCCGGCCGGGCAGCTCGATCGTGACCGTCAGTGGGTCGCCATAGCGATCGGCCGCGCGCAGGACCGGCAGGCGGGCCAGGTCATAGTCGGGGTAGGCGTGCTCCTGGTGGCCGTCCGCGTCGATCGTCTGGCGGAAGTAGCCCTTGCGGTACATCAGCCCGACGCCGATGAACGGCAGGGCCATGTCCGAGGCGGTCTTGAGGTGGTCGCCGGCCAGCACGCCCAGGCCGCCGGAGTAGATCCCGAGGCTCTCGTAGAAGCCGTACTCGGCGCAGAAGTAGGCGATCGGACCCTCGAGCGAGCTGGCGTACTGGCGGTGGAACCAGTGATTCCGGCCGTTGGCCAGATACGCCTCGAAGTCGCCGATCACGGCCTGGTACTCGACCAGGAAGTCCTGGTCCTCGAGCAGCGTCCGCCAGTCGACCGCGCCTTCGAGCACGGCCACCGGGTTCCGGTAGCGGGTCCAGGCCGCGGCGTCGATCCGGTTGAAGAGGCGTTTGGCCTGGGGATGCCAGCTCCACCACAGGTTGTAGGCAAGGGGACGCAGGCCCTCGAGCTGGGGTGGCAGGCGGAACGGCGCACCGGGCATCGTCGGCACGCGAACGAGGGGGTCCATGCGCGGCGAATGATAGGCGAGCGAGCGGGGCGATGGCGTGGCCCCGACAATGGGCCGATGCGAATCGTGTCCGTTGCAGCCGAATGCGAGCCGTGGGCCAAGGCCGGCGGCCTGGGCGACGTGGTCGACGCCCTCGCCCGCAGCCTGGGCCGGACCGGCGCGCTGGAGGACCCGGTCGACGTCTTCCTGCCTGGCTACCGCTCGGTGATCCTGCCCGACGGCCTGCCGGTTGCCGAGCTCGTCGTCGCGGTGCCCGGGCCGTACACAGCGAACGCGGGTGGAGGCCCGACAGGCGGCGTGACCAGCGTCCGGATCCGGTCCGTCGTGACCCATGGCTATCGGCTCCGGCTGGTGGACCACCCGGCGGCATTCGACCGGGACGCGATCTACGGCTACCCCGACGACCCGTGGCGCTTCGGCCTGCTGGCTCGGGCGGTCCTCGAGACGCTCCGGGCTGAGGCCCGGCCGCTCGACCTGCTCCACGTCCACGACTGGCACGCCTCGACCACCCTCGTCCTGCGCGATCGCTTCTATGCCCGCGATCCGATCGTCGGTCGCTCGAAGCTGGCGTCGCTGCTCACGATCCACAACCTTGCCTACCATGGCTGGGTCGAGCGGGCCGGCCTGGCCAGCCTCGGCCTGGCGCCGGGCGACCGTGTCGTCGCGGCCGGCGCGGCGGGCATCGACCTGCTGTGGGCCGGGATCGAGCGGGCGGACCTGGTCAACACGGTCAGCCCGACGTTTGCCGCCGAAGCGCTCACCCCCGCGGTCGGCTTCGGGCTCGACCCAACCCTGCGCTGGAAGGCCGCCCAGCTTGACCTCGCGGGCCGGCCACGCTTCTTCGGGATCCTCAACGGGATCGACCCGGCCGTCTGGGATCCGGCCACCGACGCCGACCTCGCCCAGCCCTACTCGGCGGCCGACCTGGGCGGCAAGGCAGCCTGCCGGGCCGACCTCCTGGAGCGCGTCGGCTTCGATCCCGGCGACGCCGGGCCGGTCCTGGGCATGATCGGCCGGCTCGACCCCCAGAAGGGCTTCGACCTGCTGGCCGAGGCTGCGCCCCGATTGCTCGAGTCGGGTGCCCGGCTGATCGTCCAGGGCAGCGGTGATCCGGCGCTGGCCGAGCCGTTCCGGGCCCTGGCCCGGCGGCGGCCCGACCGAATCGTCCTGAACGAGCGCTTCGACCGGGCGATGGCCCGCCGGATCTACGCCGGCTCCGACGTGTTCGCGATGCCCAGCCGCTTCGAGCCGTGCGGCCAGGGCCAGATGATCGCCCTGCGCTACGGCACACCGCCGGTCGTCCATCGAACCGGCGGCCTGGCCGACACGGTCGTCGACGAGTACCTCCATCCGGGCGCGGGGACCGGCTTCGTCTTCGAGCACCCGACCGCCGACGGGCTGGCCTGGGCCTGCGAGCAGGCCTTCGAAGCCCATGCCAACGCCCAGGCCTGGTCGGGGCTCATCGCCCGGGGAATGGCCGTCGACAACGACTGGGCGTCGGGCCCGACCGCCGCCTACCTCGACGCCGCCCGGCGGGCCATGGCCGTGGCCGCCATGCCCGCGCCGGCCGGGCGCCGGAGTCGCGCTCCGAAGCCGTAGAATCGGCCGACCCAGTCCGCGGAGGTGCTCATGGCCCGTCAGTTCGTCGTCCAGCTCCCCAACCAGCCCGGTGCGCTGGCCAGCCTGTCCGAGGCCCTGGCTGCGCGCGGGGTCGACCTGCGAGCGATCGGCGGGGGGAGCATGGGCGAGACGGGCCACGTGATCATGACCACGGCCGACGACGACGGCGCGCGATCAGTCCTCGAGGCCGGCAAGTACACCTTCGTCGAGGGCGAATCGATCCTGGCCGAGGTGGGCGACCGGCCGGGCGGGATGGCCGGCGTGTCGCGCGAGCTGGCCGATGCCGGGGTCAACATCATCGGCCACCTGTTCCTGGGCCGCTGGGGCGACCGGGCGATGTTCACGTTCGTCGTGGACGATCCCGACAAGGCCCGCCCGATCCTCGAGCGCAAGCCCTAGCCCGGAAGCCCCAGGCCCGCCAGCCCCCACGCCGCGAAGGATCGCCATGCGCCTCGACCGGATGATCACCGCCGTCGATGCCCACGCCGCGGGTGAGCCCGGTCGGGTGATCACGGGCGGCGTGCTGGACGTCCCCGGCGCCACGATGCTGGACAAGATGGCCCACCTGCGGGACCACGCCGACGACCTGCGCAAGCTGATGCTGCGCGAGCCGCGGGGGTACCCGGCGTCCAACTGCAACTTGATCCTGCCACCCACCATCGCCGGCGCGGATGCGGGCTACGTGATCATGGAGCAGGTCGAATACCCGGCGATGTCGGGCTCGAACACGATCTGCGTGGTCACCGTCCTGATCGAGACCGGGATGGTTCCGGTCGTCGAGCCGGTCACCACCCTGCGCCTCGAATCGCCGGCCGGACTGATCGAGGTCCAGGCCGAGGTCCGCGACGGCCGGGTCATGTCGGTCACCTTCCGCAACGTGCCGGCCTTCGCGGTCCACCTCGATGCGGTGGTCGAGGTCCCGCACCTGGGCACGGTCACCGTGGACGTAGCCTGGGGCGGGATGTTCTACGTGATCGCCGACGCGGAGCGGTTCGGCCTGCGGATCACCCCCGACGAGGCCCGCGACATCGTCCGGATCGGCGAGATGGTCAAGCTGGCGACCCAGGAGCAGCTGCCCGTCCGCCACCCGGAGAACCCCGACCTGACGACCGGCGTGACCATCGCCCAGATCTCGGGGCCGGCCCATGCGCCGGGCTCGTCCCGGCGCAACGCCGTGATCGTGTCGACCGGCCAGGCCAGCTGGGATCGGCCGGAGAGCTGGACCGGGGCGATCGACCGCTCGCCGTGCGGTACCGGCACCAGCGCCAAGATGGCCTGCGAGCATGCCCGTGACCGGCTGGCACTCGACCAGCCCTTCGTCCATGAGGGCATCCTGGGCACGACGTTCACCGGGCGCCTCGTTGCTGAGGCCAGGGTCGGCGACTATCCGGCGGTCGTGCCCACGATCAGCGGCCGGGGCTGGATCACCGGCTTCGCCCAGTACGTCCTGGCGCCCGACGACCCGTTCCCGACCGGCTACACCCTGACCGACATCTGGGCGACGGCGACCTAGGGGCGACCTAGAACTGCGGCTTGACCGCCATGAAGAAGACGATCAGGACGAGCAGGACGGTCAGGAAGATCCCGCCGTTCTGAGCCCGCTTGGCGAGGGCGAGGAATGCCGGCGGGGGCGGCCCGGGAGGCGTGCCCGGGGCCGGTGGCGGCGCGGATTCGACCAGGTGGATCATCGACTCGACGGTCCGGGCCTGGACGGCGATCGCGAACACGATCGCGATGAGGTACAGGATGATCCCGGCGGCGAGCCAGTGGGTCGCGGTCAGGTCGAAGCCGACGGTCCAGATCAGGCCGATTCCGGTGATGCCCTGGAAGATGCCCAGGGGGATGATCAGCCGCCGCTCGACCACGTCGGTCAGCTTCAGCCCGAAGAGCGCGCCGGACGGCATCTTGCGCGACTGGCTGGCGATGATCGGCAGGACGAACGATGGACCGAAGGCCGCGATTGCGCCCATCACGTGCAGGAACAGAAAGATGGTCGCGAGTGGGCTCACGGGTTCCCTCCATGTCGGCCGCGGCTGGGGCCCGCGGGTTCGGTCGGTCTGGCCGCCTATTCTGCGGCCCCGGTCAACGCCTCGTCAGGCCGGCGCGAACGGCTCTGCTGCGGGCACCATGCCGAGACGGTCGAACAGCTCGTCGAGCTCCTGGAGCGTCGTGCCGTCAAGGCTGGCGGTCAGGCCGCGGGTCCGGTGGGTCGTGAACACGCCCCGCCGGCGGAGGACCTCCTTGCGGATGCCCAGGCCGATCACCTGCTGTGCCTCGAACTGGATGAGGGGCAGATAGCGATCGAAGAGAACCCCGGCCTCGCGGCTCTTGCCGGCCTCGATCCGCAGGCGGATCGCGCGCAGGATCTCGGGGTAGGCGAAGCCGGTCATCGTGCCGCAGGCACCACGGCGCAGCTCGCCCAGCGCCGACACGCCGCCCAGCCCGCCGAAGATGTCGAGCTCGGCGTTGCCGGCCAGCAGCCGGCCGATCTTGGGCGGCGTCGGCGGATCCTCGATCTTCATCGTCCGGCTGCCACTGGCCGTGGCCGCGGCCAACAGGATGCTCACGGGGATGACGACACCCGTCGCATTCGGCTCGTCCTGGATGACGAGCGGCAGGCCGGCGCTCGCGGCCTGGCGGTAGTATTCGGGCAGCTGGTCGACGTTGCGGAAGAGCGGGGGAGCGGCAACCATCGCGGCCGACGCGCCAAGCTCGCGCGCCTGGCCGATCAGCTCGAGAGTCGTCGCCAGCGCCCCACCCGAGCAGCCGACGGCAATCGGAAGTCGGCCGTGGTTCGCGTCGAAGACGGCCTGCAAGGCCGACGCACGCTCGCCGGTGCTGAGCGCACCGGGCTCGGCCATCACGCCCATCACCGTCAGGCCGTCCACGCGCCAGGTCACGGCTGCCTCGACCAGCCGGACGAGGCTGGCCGGGTCGAGCTCGCCCGCCCCGTCGAATGGGGTCGGGACGATGTACCAGGTCCCGCGCAGGCTCGGCGCCTCGCTCACCGCGCCGGCTCGGCCGGCGGGAGGGCCCAGGTCAGCATCACGTGGCTCGACTCGTCGGTTGTGCCGGTGGTTCGGTAGGTCGCCAGGGCCGCATCGTTGTCATGGTCGGTCAGTACCCACAGGTCGTAGCAGCCGTTCGCCCGGGCGATCTGGAGCAAGGCTTCGACGAGTGCCGTGCCGATGCCTCGCCGCCGGAAGGGCTCGTCGACAGCCAGCTCGTACAGGAACATCTCGGTGCCCTTGTCGGGATGGGTCAGCTCGACCCCGCTGACGAAGCCGGCGGGGGCCTCGTCGACGAAGGCCATCAGAAGGTGGTGGCCGGCAGTCACGAGGAAGCGCTCAGCCGTGGCCAGGTCGGGCGGGGCATCGAACAGGTGGCCGCCGGCCACGATCGTCGGGCCTTCGCCCGGCAGCAGGGCGCGGATCGTCGTCGTCATCGCGGGCCTAGTCTGCCATGCACCGGTGCCATCTTCGATGTTGACGACTGTGTCAGAGCCTGCTACCTTTGTATAGAAAGGTAGTACGGTTAATGCAAGACTCGAAGCTCGGCCCGTTGCGCAAGGGGCTCCTGGAATTCCTGATCCTCGAGATCGTCTCTGCCGGGGACGTCTACGCGGCGGACATCCTGGGGCGCCTGGCCACGACGGACTTCGCGACCCGGGAGGGGACCCTCTACCCGCTCCTCAGCAAGATGCGTGGCGAGGGCCTGCTCGACTACGACTGGCGCGAGTCGGCCGCGGGTCCGCCGCGCAAGTACTACCGCTTGACCGACCCGGGACGGGCCCAGCTGGCGCACTTTCGGGCGTATTGGGCCGCCCTGACCACACTGATCGACGAACTGGGGAAGGTGAATCATGGATAAGACGGTGACCATCAGCCTGAACGGGCACACCGGGCAATTCCGGCTCGACGGCGACGCCTACGACCAGCTCGCGCAGTACCTCGAGCGCGCCGCGGCGCGCCTGCCGGCCGATTCCGATCGGGCCGAGGTGCTCGGTGATCTCGAGCGCTCGGTTGGCGACAAGCTGGTCGTCGCGCTCGGCGCCCAGGATCGGGTCGTGACCGCGGCGGATATCGAGGCGATCCTCGAGGAGATCGGCGGGTTCGAGGGCGATGATGAGCCGGCAGGCGACCTTGGCGTGTTCCGCCGGCTGCGGCGACTCCACCGGATCCGCGCCGGGCAGCAGCTGGCCGGCGTGTGCACCGGACTCTCCGCCTACGCCGATATCGATGTCGGCCTGGTGCGCTTCGGGTTCATGGTGGTCACCGCGCTGACCCTTGGCCTTGTCGCCCTCCTCTACATCGTGCTCGCGTTTGTCCTGCCGATCAGCGCGACGGCGGATGCACCGGTCCCGCCGCGCAGCCATCGGCTCGAGCGCATTCGCGAGGGTCAGCAGCTGGCCGGCGTGTGCAACGGCCTGGCCGCCTACTCCGAGATCAAGGTCAACGCCGTTCGAAGCGTCTTCCTGTTCGCGACGCTGCTGACGGCCGGCGGGTTCGCGCTGGTGTACGCGGCACTGGCCTTTCTGCTGCCGATCCGCGCGGCTCGACCGGTCCCTGCCCGCTAACGGGGCCATGGCTCAGGGGGTGCGCAGCGTGGTAGCGTTTTGCGTGCGCCAAGCCCCGCGGGAGTAGCTCAGTTGGCAGAGCGTCAGCCTTCCAAGCTGAATGTCGCGAGTTCGAACCTCGTCTCCCGCTCCAACACTCACGCGACCACCCAACGGGGAAGCGGCCGGAGGTGACAAGGGTGCGCAGCCTGGTCCTGTTTGTCGCCGCGGTCGCGCTGCTCATCGTCATTGGCTACGTCTCCGTCACGGGCGCGAGGCCCGCCCTGCTGCCGTGCACCGGCGGTCCGGTGGGAACCATCGACCCGAACGCGTGTCAGTGACGCCGGCGATCGAGATCGCGGCGGAGGATGCGGGCTCGGACGACGCGCAGTGGTGCGTGGGGCAGTACTTCGCCGAGCTCAACGCCCGCTTCCCAAAGGGCTTCAATCCGTCACTGAGCATCTCTGCCGACCGGAACGAGCTCAGCCCGCCGGCCGGCCTGTTCCTGATTGCCCGGCTCGACGGCCGGCCCGTGGGCTGCGGCGCCCTGAAGTTCCATCCCGGCGCCCCGGCCGAGCTCAAGCGGATGTGGGTCGCACCCGACGCCCGCGGGCTGGGGCTCGGCCGCCGGATCCTGTCCGAGCTCGAGGGGCAAGCGCGGGCCGTCGGCGTCGAGGTGCTCCACCTCGAGACAAACAAGACCCTGGTCGAGGCGATCGCGCTCTATCGCCGGAGCGGCTTCGTCGAGGTCCCGGCCTTCAACGACGAGCCCTACGCCCAGCACTGGTTCGAAAAGCGCCTGGCCTAGTCGCGGTCCTCGACCCGATGGTCTTCGTCACGCACCAAATCGGCCAGAATCCGCCTCGCAGATCCGAGTCGGACCTTGGTTCCGCCTGGACGCAGGGTGCCCAGGGCCGGCCAGCCGCGAGTTTGTCCCGAGCGGAGCGTGGCCCGGGATGAATGGATCGCCAGTGGCTGAGGCAGCGGCGGCCGCGGGCCGCGACGTCCGCGACTTGGTGCGTGGAAACGACCAACGTTCAGAGACGCCGGGCACGTAGCGTCCTGGGCGCTCGGGGCGGATCGCCCGGGCGCTACTCTCTGGGCGTGGACGATGCGCTGAGCGCGAACCGCGACCTGTGGAACGCCTGGACGAAGATCAACCGGGCCTCTGCCTTCTATGACGTGGACTCGTTTCGTGATGGCCGGAACCCGATCCGGATCTCCGATTACGAGCTCGACGAGGTCGGCCCGGTCGAGGGCAAGACGCTCCTCCACCTGCAGTGCCACTTCGGCCTGGACACGCTGTCGTGGGCGCGTCTCGGGGCCACCGTGACCGGCGCGGACTTCAGCCCCGAGGGGATCGCGACGGCGCGCAACCTGGCGGCCGAGCTCGACATCCCGGCGACGTTCGTGCTGGGCAACCTGTATGACCTGCCGGTCGAGCTCGAAGGCCAGTTCGATGTGGTGTACACCTCCAAGGGCGTGCTCGGCTGGCTCCCCGACATCGTCGCCTGGGCGCGGGTCGCCGCCCACTTCGTCAAGCCGGGCGGCTTCTTCTACGTCACCGAGATCCATCCGGTCGCCCAGGTCTTCGAGAACGAGGACGTGGCGCCCGGCGAGCTCAAGCTCGTCTACCCGTACTGGACCCATCCCGAACCGCTGATCTTCCCGGTCCACGGCTCGTACGCCGACCCGGCGGCGCCGACCGAGGGCCTCCTCGAGCACGGCTGGGACCATTCGCTGGGTGAAATCGTGAGCGCGCTGATCGACGCCGGGTTGCGGATCGAGTTCCTGCACGAGTTCGACTTCGTCGAGTGGCCGGTCGACTTCCTGGTCGAGGGCGCCGACGGCCGCTGGCGGCTGCCGCCGGGCACGGCCGGCCAGCTGCCCCTGTTCTTCTCGATCCGGGCCAGCAAGCCCGTCGCGAGCGGCCCCTAGCGATGGCCCGCGAGCTGCCGATCGGCACCGTGACCTTCCTGTTCAGCGACATCGAGGGTTCGACGCGGCTCGCCCAGGCACTCGGCACCGACGGCTGGCGGACGACCCTCGAGGCCCAGCAGGCCATCTGGCGAGCGGCCTTCGGCGCGAGCAACGGGACAGAGATCTCGACCGAGGGCGACAGCTTCTTCGCCGTCTTCCCGAGCGCCCTCGACGCGGTCTCCGCGGCGGCCGCCGGCCAGCGCGCGATCCATGCCGCGAGCTGGCCGTCGGAGGCCGGGCCGGCGGGTCTCCGGATTCGCGTCGGGCTGCACACCGGCGAGGGCCGCCTGGGCGGCGACAGCTATGTCGGCGTCGACGTCCACCGAGCGGCCCGGATCGCGGCGGCCGCGAACGGCGGCCAGGTCCTCATCTCGGCCTCGACCCGCGCACTGACCGAGTCGAGCCTGCCGGCCGGCGTCAGCCTGCTCGATGTCGGGCGCCACCGGCTCAAGGACCTGGACCAGCCTGAGGTGCTCAGCCGCCTCGTCATCGCCGGCCTCGACGACGATTCGCGGCCGCCGCGCAGCCTCGAGACGCCGACCAACCTGCCCGACGACCTGACCACCTTCGTCGGGCGCGAGCAGGAGCTCGGCGCGGTGGCCGCTGCTGTCCGAGGCGGCCGCCTGGTCACGCTCACCGGGCCGGGCGGCACCGGCAAGACGCGCCTGTCGCTGGCGGCGGCCTCAGGGCTGCTCGCCGACTTTCCTGATGGCGTCCATTTCGTCCAGCTCGCCCCGATCAGTGATCCTGGGCTCGTCACGACGACGATCCTGGCCGCCCTGGCGATTCGCCAGGAAGCAGGCGCCGACGCCGAGCAGCTCATCGTCAATCACCTGGCCGGGCGCACGGCGCTCCTGGTCCTGGACAACTTCGAGCAGGTCGTGGCAGCGGCGCCTTTGGTCACACGGCTGCTCGCTGCCGCCCCGAAGCTCCACGTCCTGGTCTCGAGCCGCGAGGTGCTCCACCTGCGTGGCGAGCAGGAGCTCCCGGTCCCGCCCCTGACCCTGCCGGTTCCGGCGGCTGCCGGCGCGGCCCTGGATCCGGTGGCCATCGCCTCGTCCGAGGCCGTGGCCCTGTTCGTTGCCCGGGCGCGCGCCGTCGCGCCCTCGTTCGCGATCAGCGCGGCGAATGCCCCGGCGATCGTGGGCATCTGCACCAGCCTCGACGGACTGCCACTGGCGATCGAGCTCGCCGCCGCCCGGGTCAAGGTCCTGTCGCCCGATGCGATCCTGGCCCGGCTGCAACATGATCTCGGGTTGCTGGCAAGCAGCGAGCGCGACCTTCCCGAACGCCAGCGGACGTTGCGCGGCGCGATCGCCTGGAGCTACGACCTGCTCGACCCGGCCGAGCAAGCCCTCTTCCGGCGGGCCGCGATCTTCGTCGGCGGCTGGACCCTCGAAGCGGTCGAAGCCGTCTGTGATCCCGACAGCGAGCTCGGTCGGGACGCGCTCGACGTGATGACCTCGCTCCTCGACAAGAGCCTCATCCGGAGCGGGCCAGCGATCGACGACGAGCTGCGCTTCCGGTACCTCACGACGATCCGCGAGTTCGGGCTGGAGCAGCTCGCCGAGGTTGGCGAGCTGGACGAGATGGCCCGCCGCCACGCCGCGTTCTTCACGACGGTCGCCGCGCGGCTCGCCGAGCCCCTCACCGGCTCCGACGTGGTCCAGGTCGTGGCTCGCCTGGATGCCGACTACGACAACCTGCGGGCGGCGATCCGCTGGTCGATCGAATCCGGGGAGGCGCTCATGGCGCTGCGCATCCTGGGCTGCGCGTGGCGCTTCTGGTACCAGGGCAGCCATCTTGCCGAAGGACGCGCATTAGTCGAAGAGGCGCTCCGCCTGCCGGCCGCGGCCGGCCTGACCCAGGATCGAGCGATCGGACTGAACGGGGCCGGCGGGATCGTCTATTGGCTGGCTGACTTTGACGTCGCCGAGCGCTACTGGACCGAGGCCCTGGCCATCAACGAGGCGCTGGGCGACACCGCCGGCATGGCCGAGGGTCACTACAACCTGAGCTTCACCGCGATGATCGCGAGCGACTTTCCCCGCCAGCGGGCGCATTTCGATGCAGCCCTGGCGCTGTACGAGTCGATCGGCGACACGGTTGGGGTGATCAACGTCCGGGAGAGCATGGTCCCGGCCCTGATGCGAGCGGGCGAGCTGGCCGAGGGCGAGGAGCTCCTCAAGCACACCGTCGTGGCCCAGCGCGCACGTGGGCACATCGTCCGGATCAGCGAGGACCTGGCCCTGCTGGCCACCTTCCAGGCGATGGCCGGGCACCTCGAGCAGGCCGTCGGTTCGGCGCTCGAGGCGCTCCAGCTGGCCGATCAGGCCGGGACCCTCACGAGTGTCACGTCCGCGCTCGCGGCCGCGGCGCTGATCGACACCCAGGCCGGCCGACCCGAGCGTGCCGCGACGATTGGCGGGGCCCTCGAGGCGATCATCGCCTCGACCCAGATCGTGATCACCCAGGTGGCGATGCTCGGCCTGCCGCCGACGGCCGACGTGGCCCGCGCGATGATGGAGCCCGAGGCGTTTGCCCGCGCCTATGCCGCCGGTCGGGCCATGGATCGCGCAGCGGTGATTGCCTACGCGCTGGAGGGCCTGGCGGAGCGCCAGCCACCCGGCTGATCGTGGCTCGTTCGTGCCGCGACCGTAGTTCGGGTCGGAGCCGCCTCGTAGTTCAGGCCCGAGCTGCCTCGGGGTGCCTGTCAGACGACAAAGGCGCAATTTTCGGGGGATCGCTGGCTTGGCGAAACTCCCTCTTGGTGTACCGAGAGCGTGGTGGCTGTCCGCCCGGGCGCGCGCAGCACGGATCAAACCACGGGGGGCCAGGATCTCGGCCAAAGAGACCTTTGCAGGCTCTCGGGACCTATGTTTGTCGTTTCACAGGAACGGGTTGGCGCGCGTCCAGGAAGAGCAGGCCGTCGCCCGGCCAGGGCTTCGAACAATCACCGAGCGCCGCGAGTAGATCGGCTGAGCTCGCCGGGAATGCGGCCGCGATCGTCCTCGGATGTGCCCGCACGATCGACGTATGGTGCCGCGTTTTCGGCAGGCAGAGTACGACGTAGATGGAGCGCCGCGCCCCATCTGGTTCGGTCGAAGCGATCGCCTGCCGCTTGGAGTGGAGTTCCCGGACGATCTCCTCGAGGCTGCCGACGCGTGTTTCGACTTCCGTCAGCACGACCGCATCCGGCGCGTCGAGGCGGAGGTCGACCGACCTGCGACCCGGTCCAGGCACCGCTGCCTCCGGGGTTCGGCGCCAGCGGCGATCGACGCGGGTCAGGAGCTCCTCGACGATCCGGCTTGGACCGCGTCGCGGATGAGCGGGCCGGAACCTGCGTAGACATTCAACCGGAGGTCCGCCCCGAGTAGCGTCGCGACGCGAAACCGCGTGCGGAGAGTGGTTCCCGGGTAGCCGAGCTCGAGCTTGCTGATCACCGAACGGGTGACGCCGATCTCCCGCGCGACCGCCGCCTGAGATAGGCCGACTCGCATCCTGAGCGTGCGCAGCTCCTCGGCCATGCGACTCGACTGACGGCGCAACTCGCGATCCGCCTCGCGGGTGAGCGTCCGGTTGACTGGCATACGGCTCCCATCCGCGGGTCCGAGCAGGCCTGGTGCCGGACATTGGAGCAGGCGCTGCTCATCCGGCTCTTATTCGGTCGGAGGCACACCCGAAGCCCTGTCTAGCGGCCGCCTGCGCCGCGTTCGACAGGCGCGCCGATCTCACCAGCGTTTCGACCGTACTTCGCGAGCCACTCCCCGGGCCGCAACAGAGCCGGCTTTCCCAGCTGGTTGAGCACCTCGAGCACCGGACCAGCTCGGGACCAGGGCACGTCCTCCCAGAACCAGTTGAACGCCTTCAGCGTCGGGCGTCCCAGGAATGGGCGCACGGCGTCTGCGTCGATCGAGAGCTTTCGGACCAGGAGGAACTCCTC
>DATGGC010000393.1:0-10619 GCA_035308745.1 Candidatus Limnocylindrales bacterium
CGTCCAGGTCCGGTCGGCTGGCTTGCCCGTTCACCGAGGCATCTTACGGGCGGTCACCATGGGCCTATTGAGGGCGATCGCGTCGATCGCGGCACGGCGTCCCGGGTTTGTCGAGGCTGTTCCGCGCCCTGCGTTGTCGGCCTCTCCGGCGTCTCGGGGCCGCGGGCCGGCCGCCGGAATATCACTACTAAGCTTAGGGAGCAGGCTTCGGGCTGCTCCCATGCACGATCACGACTTCGAAGGGCCTCATACGCCTCGTTTTACCGATCGTGGCGTTGAAATGCGCCTCAGGAGTCGAAGTGCAGCCCGGAGATGGCCCGGATCGCAGCCCTAGGGCGCTTCCTAAGCTTGTGGGCCATAAACCGCCAGCTGGCGCCGAACCCCACGCCGCGGAACCACGACCGCCGCGAAACCAGGACCGCCCCGGAACCCCGGAGCCAGCCTGTCAGCCTCGAGGCGTTGCGACCTCGAGCGTGTCGGGCGAGTCGCCGATGAGCTGCTCGCGCAGGGCCGTCTGGCACTCCGTCTTGCCGATCGCGATGACCTTGTCGCCCTCGGCCAGGACCGTGTCGGCCCGGACCGAGATCGCCACGTCGTCGCGGATGACCGCGAAGATCGCGCAGCCCTCGGGCAGCGGAATGTCGCGGGCGTTGCGGCCGACCGCCGGTGAGGACGGCTGCAGGAGCGCCTCGATCAGCTCGAGCTCGCCGCTGCCGAGCGCCGCCAGGTGGAGCAGCTCATGGACCGGGATGTCCTGCTCGATCGAGCCCAGGATCATCCGGGTCGGGCTGATCAGCTCGTCGACGCCGAGGTGGCGGAAGAGCTCCTCGTTCTTGGGGTTGTTGACCCGGGCGATGGTCCGGGGCACGTCGAAATGGTGCTTGGCCATCTGGCAGATCACCAGGTTGTCCTCGTCGTCGCCGGTCACCGCGGCCACGACATCGGCCCGGTTGCAGCCGGCCTCGGCCAGGTACTTGCCCTCGCAGCCGTCATGGGCGACCACGATCGAGCCAATCTCGTCGGTGATCTGGCTCGCGCGGGCGCGGTCCTTCTCCATGACCACGACCTCGTGGCCCGAGCCGAGGAGCTCCTTGGCCAGGTAGTAGCCGACCTTGCCGCCGCCGATCACCAGCACGAACACGGCTCAGCCCTCCTGGTTCGGGGAGCCGGCGACCGAGTCGACCGGCGGGTTGGATGCGTCCAGGTGGCGGATCGGGATCCCGGCCTCGGTCAGGCCCGCGATCAGCTCGGCCGCGCCGGTCGTCGCGGTTGTCCCGCCGGCGGTCCCCGCCAGGTCCCCTTCGCCCACCGGCGCGTCGGCCGCGCCGTGGCGATGGTGGCCGGTGCTCGAGCGGACGCCGGGCACGACGGCGACGGGCAGCTTGAGGTAGGACAGGATCGCATTGGCCATCAGGTCGGTCCGGCAGATCGTGGCGATCCCCAGCTCGGCGTAGGCCAGGGCCCGGAGCGGGTCGTTGATCTTGGCGATGACCTGGCCCACCCGGAACGCCTCCGCGGCCAGCTGGGCGGCCATGATGTTCCGGTTGTCGCCTTCGGTCATGGCCAGGAACAGGTCGGCGTCCTCGGCCCCGGCTCGCCGCAGGGTGTCCTCGTCGGTTCCGTCACCGCGCAGGGCAGTGCCCTTGAACGTGCTCGGCAGCCGGTCGAAGGCCCCGGTCACGATGTCCAGCACCGTGACGCTGTGGCCGCCGTCGTCGAGCATCACGGCGAGCATCGCGCCCACCCTGCCGCATCCGACGATCACTGTTCGCATGCTCATGAACCTCGTGAAGTCTCACCGATCGGTTCGCGCACCACCCAAACCGCGCAGGGTGCATTCGAGAACACGTACGGTATGGTCCGCCCAATCGCAAAGTCGCCGCCGAAGCGCTTCCGGTAGGGCAACCCCAGGATCAGCAGGTCGGCAGCCCGTTCGCTCGCCTCATCGACGAGCGCGGCACCGACGTCCCGGGCCTGGAGCAGGACCGTCTCGATGTCCTGGTGTTCCGATTCGGCGACTCCCTCGACTGCGTCCAGCACCCGCTGGGCGTCCTCCGAGCGACTGGCCACGTCGGCCTCGAGGGGCAGGCTCCAGTCGATCTCGACGACGTGCACCGCGACCAGCTGGGCCTTGCTCAGCTTCGCCGCCTGGCAGGCCAGGCGCACGATCCGGGCATCGCTCGAACCGCCATTGACCGCAAGGACGGCCCGTCGAAACGGCGGTTGATGGACGTCGGGCACGGCCGTCACGATACCACCGCCGCACGCTCAGGGGCCGCCTTGGGCGGCCGAATCAGGATTGGCCGGTGGTTTCAGTCACCGGCGGCGGATCGAAGCGGCTCTCCTCCTCGCGCCGATAGGGCGAGCTGACGACCACCGTGTGGGGTCGTCCGACCAGCACCGCCCGCAGCCGCTTCGACGACTGGTTGTAGAGGATCCGCTCCCACCAGTGCCGGGCGACGTACTCGGGCACGACCACGAACGTGATCGGCTCGGGCTTGTCCGGCGGCCAGGCCCGGTCGAGGACGTCGAGATAGGCCAGCAGCGGCCCGACCAGGGCCCGGTACGGCGACTCGACCACGACCAGGGGCACGCCTGGCACCTGGCGCTCCCATTGCTTGCGCACCTCCCGGGCGGCCTCGGGATCCTCGGAGATGTACACCGCCCGGACGTCCTCGCTGATCGAGCGTCCGACGTTGACCGCCTGGATCACCGCCCGGGTCAGGCCCGGGATGGGGATGACGACCCGCTCTTCGCGATGGGGCGGCTTGGCCACGTAGTCGGGCCGGATCGCGAGCTGGCGCTGGGCCGCGCCGTACTGGCGCTGGATGAACAGCATCATCCCGACCAGGAGTGGGATCAGGATGATCACCAGGTAGGCGCCGTTCTGGAACTTCACCGAGGTGACGATGATCAGGACCACGAACGTCAGGACGCAGCCGAAGGCGTTGACGATCGCCCGCCACCACCAGCCCGTCTCGCGGGTCGTGAACCAGTGCTTGACCATCCCCGATTGGGACAGGGTGAAGCACACGAAGACGCCGACCGAGTACAGCGGGATCAGGGCATGGGTGTCGCCGTTGAACAGGACCAGCAGGCCGAAGGCGATCCCGGCCAGCAGGACGATGCCCCACGAGTAGGCCAGCCGGTCGCCCCGGAAGCTGAACTGGCGAGGCATGTAGCCGTCCTCGGCGAGGATCGCGGCCAGCCGGGGGAACGCGTTGAAGCTGGTGTTGGCGGCCAGGAACAGGATCAGGGCAGTCGCGATCTGGAACAGGTAGAAGAGCGGGCTCGCGCCGAAGACGGTCCCGGCGACGAGGGCCACCACCGTCGGCCCGCCGCTGTTGTCGACCGAGGGCACGATCGCGAAGGCGTGGGCCACGATCGTGATCCCGATGAAGATGATTCCCAGCAGGATCGCCATCGTGATCATCGTGTTGGCCGCGTTCTTGGCCTCGGGCTTCTTGAACGCCGGCACGCCGTTGGCGATGGCCTCCACCCCGGTCAGGGCGACCGAGCCGCCGGCGAACGCCTTGAGCAGCAGGAAGATGCTGAGCTGCTCGGTGGCCCCCAGGGGCACCGCGTCGGGCTGCGGCGGCAGGGCGTGGGCCGTGCCGCTCACGATCCGGAAGACGCCGCCGACCACGATCAGCAGGGCCAGGCCCACGAAGAGGTAGGTCGGGACGGCGAAGATGTTGCCCGACTCGCGCAGGCCGCGCAGGTTGCCGATCGTGATCAGCGAGATCGATACGAACGCGATCTCGATCCGGTAGTCGAAGGCCGCCGGCAGGATCGACTGGATCTGCTGGATCGCCGAGGCGGTCGACACGGCCACGGTCATGACGTAGTCGATCAGCAGCGCGGCGGCGGCGACGAGGCCGAAGATCGGGGCAAGGTTCTGGCGGGCGACGATGTACGCGCCGCCGCCGCCCGGGTAGGCCCGGCAGACCTGGCGGTACGAGAACGACACGATCGTCAGGAGCAGGGCGATCGCGATCGAGACCCCGATCGAGTAGGCCAGCGCCCCGGCCGCCCCGGCCACGATCAGGACCCGCAGGATCTCCTCGGTGGCGTAGGCCGACGAGCTGATCGCGTCGGAGCTGAAGATCGCCAGGGCCTTCTTCTTGGCCAGCCGCTCGCCGATCTCCTCTTCACTGGCCAGCGGTCGTCCGAAGACCAGGCTCCGGGCGCGGAAGACCAGCCGCCCGGCCGGGGTCAGGGGGACGCTGGCTGCCTGCTTGGCGACCATCTGCCCGGGCCCCGTGTAGCGGAAATACGGTGAGTGGGGGCGCTCGACCCGAACGCGTCGATCGGCAAGCTTGCGCCCGGGCAGCGGCCGACGGCCGCCGATCATGCGGGCGTGATGCCGATGTCCACCGGGCCTCCGTCTCTCCCCACTCCTGCGACCGCCAAGGCTATCACTCGGATTCGCCGGCGCTCAGATGCCAACGGTCAGCCGGCTGATGCCCCTGGCGGGGAGGCCGGCCGCGCGCATCGCCCGCTGGGTTGCGGCGATGTTGTAGGCCGCCCGGATCCAAGTCACGGTGCTCGTGGCCAGGTCCAGGACCAGGCCGCTGGCGCGGGGATCGCCGTCGCGCGGCTGGCCCGCGCTGCCCGGGTTGACCAGCGCCTGCCGGCCGACGAGCGACAGGGTCGTGCCGGGCTCGGGTGTCAGCGTCCCGATCGTGTCCCGAGCCGGTTGGCTCGTATCGCGATCAAGGACGTAGGCGATCGGAAGATGGGTGTGGCCGAAGAATCCCAGCGCTGAGGGCAGGACCGCCAGGTTCTCGGCGGCGGCCTCCTGGGTCACGATGTACTCCCAGGTCGGATCGCGGGGGCTGCCGTGGACCAGGCTCCAGCCCCCGATCGTCAGGCGCGGTGGCAGTCCAGCCAGCCAGTCTCGAGTCGCCGGGCTGATCACGCGGCGGGTCCACTCCATCGCCGCCCGGGCATCGACGTTGAAGTCGCGAATCACGTCGTCGCCGGTCGCCGCCAGGTCGTGGTTGCCCTGCACGCCGCGGGCGCCCAGGTCGCGCAGGCGGGCCACCACCGCGTCCGGATCCGGTCCGTAGCCGACGACGTCGCCCAGGTGCCAGACCTCGTCCACCGGACCGGCCGCGGCCAGGACCGCATCGAGGGCGGGCAGGTTCGCGTGGATGTCGGACAGGACGGCGACACGCATCAGGGCGAGGGTAGCGGCTTGCCGCCGGCGAGGGGCTGCCGACGGCGCTGGGCCGGGTCGCGGGGATAGGCGGCCGGCGCCGGGCCGACCTTCTCGATGACGACCAGCAGGTGATCGTCGAGGCCGGCCACGCTGACCGGCAGGACCCTGGCCGCACCGCCGCCCAGGAGCTCCAGGGCCGGTTCCGCCGCGAGCAGCTCGGCCTCAAACGGCCGGCGCTTCCAGGCGAGCAGGATGCCCCCCGGCGCGACGAGGGGCAGGCCGATCTCGGCCAGCTCGGCCAGCGGCGCGATCGCCCGGGCGACGACGGCCGGCCACCGCTCGCGATGGCGGCCATCCGCGGCGAGGGCCTCGGCCCGGCCGTTGTACACGTCGATCTCGACGCCGGCCGGACCGCCGTCGACCGTCAACAGCGTCGCGGCGGCCGACAGGAAGGCCGCCTTCTTGCCGACGCTCTCGACCAGCAGGCTGCGCCGGGCCGGGACGGCGAGGGCCAGCGGCAGGCCGGGGTAGCCGCCGCCGCTGCCCAGGTCCAGGAGGCCCTCGATTGCGCGCTCGCGCAGGACGTGGACCGCGCTCAGGCTGTCGAGGATGTGCTCGCGGACGGCCGCGACGGGGTCGCGGATGGCGCTCAGGTTGATCGCCTGGTTCCAGGCCAGCAGGAGCCGCAGGTGGTCGACCAGGCCCCGCCGGACCGGCCCGGACAGGTCGCCCAGGCGCAGGCCCACGAGCCCCTCGTCGAGCAGGGTGAGGGCCTCCGACGGGAGCTCGGGCAGGCCCTCGACGCGCGACGGGAGCGGTTCACGGTCCTGGCTCACGAATCCTCCGAATTCGAGGAAGTGAACCGGCCGCTAGCGCTCCCGGCGTCGACGTATGTACGCACCGAGGAGCTCGATCGGTCTTCCGCGCCGCGCCTGGTTCCGGTCCGGATTTCGCCGGGCCCCTCACGCGTCACGTTACCCTGCGGCCCCGTTTGGGTGCGGTTGCTGGACGCTAGGTGACAGCGCCGGGCCAGTCAACGGGGTTATCCACGAAGTGCACAGGCGAATCGCCGAGACGGTGGACAACCGGCATTGCGTCAGCGGTCAGTCCGCCTGGGGCGTCTCCCCGGACGGTTCGGCGCGCTCGCCCGACGGCTCCTGCGCGCGTTGCGCGGCGCGCATCGCCCGGATGACGGCCGCCTCCTCCAGGTGGTTCTCCTCGTCGCTGAGGGCCGCGTCGAGCGACGCCCGGAGCACGTCGAGCTCGACCGCCGCCGGGCCGGGCAGGGCCAGCACGAAGCTCGAGCCGGATTCCAGGACCGACGCGACATCCAGGTCGCCGCCCATCGCCCGGGCCAGCTCCCGGGCAATCGGCAGGCCCAGGCCGGTGCCCGTGATCCGGGCATGACCCGGCAGCCGGTAGAAGCGCTCGAAGATCCGGGGCCGGTCCTCGGCGTCGATGCCGGCACCATCGTCGCGCACGGCGAGCAGCGCGACCCGGCCGTCGAACCAGGCGGCGATCTCGACCGTGCCGCCTTCGGGCGTGAACTTCAGGGCGTTGCCGGTCAGGTTGGTCAGGATCTGCTCGACCCGACGGCGGTCGCCGACGGCCGCCCGGATCCGGGGTGGCAGGTCGGAGCGCAGGTCCACCGAGCGCTTCAGGCCGATCGGCTTGAGCGTCCCAAGGACCCGCCGCGAGACATCGGCAATCGAGAATGGGGCCAGGTCAAGGGCCAGGTTGCCGGCCTCGATCTTGCTCATCTCGAGCAGGTCGGCGACCAGGTCGGCCATCGTCTCGACGATCTCCCGGCTACGCTCGAGGAAGTCGCTCCGGATCGCGGGATCCTCGACGCGCCCATCGGCGATCAGCTCGAGGTAGCCGGCCAGGCCGGTCAGCGGCGTGCGCAAGTCGTGGGCCACCGTGGAGACGTACCGTTCGCGTTCGCGATCACGGGCCTCGAGGTCGCCGGCCGTGCGTTCCCCGGCCATCTGGTCGGTGACCAGGGCCAGGGCCACGGCGGCGTGGCGGGCCATCTGGCTGGGCAACCGATCGCCGACCGTCTCGACCGCCGCGGCACTCGCCAGCTCGAAGCCGAGGACCACCCGGCCGCTGCTCGGGATCTCGACCCAGGCGTAGTGCCGGTCGGCATCGGGCGCGCTGCGCTGGGGCTGGCGATCGGTGCTGCCGGCCCGGACGATGGTGATCGTGGCCGGGGCCGCGGCCGCCCGTTCCGCGCGCGAGCCCGGGCCGCGGGCATCGAGCCAGGCCGCCAGGGCCAGCGCCGCTGCGGGATCCTCGTCCTCGCCGGCGGCGACCGCGATCCGGCGCTCCGGAGCGACCGACAGGACGGCGGCCCGGCCGGCACCAACGGTGTGGGCCAGGAGCCCGAGCAGGGCGGCGAGACGGCCCTCGGCCGGCCGGTCGTCGACGAGGATGTCGAGGGAGCGAGCGAGGAGGGTCGTCTCGCGCCGGTTCAGCTGGTCGTCGACGCGGCGGGCGTTGACCCGGCGCTCGACAAAGGGCGGCGGCGCGCCGATCTCGGGACCGGGCTGCGGCCGGCGTGCGCTGGACTCAGTCATCGCCCGGATGCTGGCAGGCGGCGGCACGACCCGAGATCACCCGAACGTCCTGATCCGGCCGGATCAGCCGGGCGCTGCCGATCAGCTCGACCGACCCGCCCCGCGCACCGGGCGGCCGAGCGTCCGGCGGACGACGTCCACCACCTCATCGACATAGGCATCCGATTCGCCTCGTTCGGCCGCCGTCCGGACGCAGCCCCGGACGTGATCCTCGAGGATCATGATCCCGACCGAGTCCAGTGCCGCCCGCAGGGCGGCCGTCTGCTGGAGGATGTCGACGCAGTACTCCTCGCGCTCGATCATCCGGGCAATCCCCCGGACCTGGCCCTCGATCCGGCTGAGCCGGCGGACGAGATTGGCCTTGTCCTTGGAGTAGCTGTGGCGGAACTGGTCGGCGGGCTCGCTGCCGGGGCGCGGTGCGTGGGCAGGCTTGACGGTGGTGGCCATGGCCCCTCGATGATACCCCCCAGGGGTATCCGTCGCCAACCGTCGGTTGACCGTCCGCCGATCGACCGGAGTGGGCTAGACTGACCGCCGATGGATCAGCGCGACGATGCACCGGACGCTCCGCGCCTGACCGACGGCGGGCCGGCCTTTGCGCACGTGAGCGAGGCCGAGTTTGCCCGGATCCTCGACTACTACCAGGTCGCCTGGGCGTACGAGCCGCACACCTTCCCGATCCTGTGGAACCTCTCCGGCGACGTGCTCGAGAGCTTCTCGCCCGACTTCTTCCTGCCCGAGCTGGACCTGTACGTCGAGCTGACCACCCTCCGCCAGAAGCTGGTGCGCAAGAAGAATCGCAAGCTGCGCCGGCTGCGTGAGCTGTACCCCGAGCTGCGGATCAAGCTCTTCTACGCCCGTGACTTCCGGGCGTTGATGCTCAAGTACGGCCGGCTCGAGCTGGCCGAGGAGCTGAGCGGGACCGCCGGCCATGTCACCCCGCTGCGGTCGGCCGCGTCGATGCTGGCCGGGCCGTTCGGCGCCGAGCGACTGGCCGTCGAGGCGCTGGCCGAGACAACCCGCGCCGCGGCCGCCCTCGAGCTGGCACCGATCGTGGTGGTCACCGGCCACCATCGCCGCCGGCGCCGCAGTGCGGCTCGGGCGGCGGCCGCTGAGCAGGCCCAGGCGAGCGCATGAAGGCCCCCGTCGATCTCCAGGACGACGTCGCCGAGGTGCTCGTCTCGGAGGACCAGATCCAGGCCAAGGTCCGCGAGCTGGGTGCCCGGATCAGCACCGATTACGCGGGCCGGACGCTGACCCTGGTCAGTGTCCTGAAAGGCTCGCTGCCGTTCATGGCCGACCTGATGCGCTCGATCAGCGTTCCGGTCCGGATCGACCTGATGGAGGTCTCCTCGTATGGCGGCTCGTCGACCGAGTCGTCGGGCCTGGTCCGGATCCTCAAGGACCTCTCGGCCAGCATCGCCGACGAGCATGTCCTGCTGGTCGAGGACATCATCGACACCGGGCTGACCCTCAACTACCTGGTCCGCTACCTGCGCGGCAAGAGCCCCGCCTCGCTCCGGATCTGCACCCTGCTCGACAAGCCCGCCCGGCGCCTGGTGGAGATCCCGGTGGACTACACCGGCTTCACGATCGACGACCGGTTCGTAGTTGGCTACGGCCTCGACTTCGGCGAGTTCTACCGCAATCTGCGCTACGTCGGCGTCCTCCGCCCGGAGGTCTATTCGACGCCGGCGCCCGAGCCGGGGCCGGTCGCCGAATGACGATGCATCGCCGGCCCCTGGGCCAGGGCCGCCTGCTGGCGGCCATCGGGTCGGTCCTGATCCTGGTCGCCTCGTTCCTGGCCTGGTACACCGCGGGCGGCGATACCGGCGGCCTAAATCCGATCTCGTGCAACGCCTTCGACGGCCGCTGCGGGACCGCCGGCGGGATGATCGACTTCATCATTGCCCTGCTCGTCCTGGCCCTCGTGGCGCTGCCCTATGCGACCGGCGACCGGCCAGTGTCGATCGATCGGGGCCTGAGCTTCCTGGTCCTGACCGTGCTCGGCTGGCTGGCCCTGGCGTATGCCCTGATCTCGTTCCTGACCCAGGGCGACCTGACCGGCCTCCGACCGGACCGCGCCCCGGGCGCCTGGCTGGGCCTGGTCGGGCTGATCGTGCTGTCCCGAGCCACCTACCTGATCAGTCGGGGCGGCGACCGGACCTAGGGTCAATTCAGCCGTCAGCTGACCCGGACGGCGAACCACTCGGCCGGCGACGAATCGAGGCGGATCTCGAAGACGTACGTGGCGGCCGGCCAGATCCCCGGATCGAAGCCGGTGATCGACGCCGGCGGTCCGTAGACCGCGCCCTGGTCGGGGTCGACGGGCGTGACCGTCGGCGCACGTTCGAGGTCGAGCGAGCGGGCCGGCCCGTCGGCCGGCAGCTGCCACGCCAGGGTGGCCAGGACGTGGGCCGCCGGGACCGTGTCGGTGACCAGGCAGTAGCCCAGCTGGCCGAGCGTGCGCGAGTGGATGACGACCACCGGGATCGATGCGTCGCCGGGCCCGCTGGCCGCCACCGGTGCGAGGCCGTACCAGGTGTGCACGACCCCGTTGTTCGTCGTGTCGCTCGTGAACAGGCGCTCAGCCAGGCCGTAGTAGCAGGGGCCGCTCGTGGCCTGCGGGCCGGGGCTGGGACGCGGCGAGGGCGCCTCCGGCGCGACGATCCCGAGCGCGGACGGCTGGGCTCGGCTAGGCGGCAGCGGGCCTGCCGCGGCGGAATTCGCGCCCGAGCCCCAGGGCTTGAGGAGGCCCACGGCCAGGACCGCCACGATCAGTCCCGCGACGAGCAGCGGACGCCGGCTGCCGCCTGCCGCAACCCGCTGGACGGGTTCGGCATTGACTCGCTCCGGGCGATCGCCCGAGCCAGCCG
>DATGGC010000394.1:0-9303 GCA_035308745.1 Candidatus Limnocylindrales bacterium
GCCTGGCCGCCTATCCCGGCACGGTGGTCCTGGTCAATGGCGCGCGGGATGTCGCGATGCGCCCGGGCGAGCGGCGCTTCCTCGCGAAGGCCCGTCGCGGCCGGCTGGTGCGCCTGCCGGGCGCCTACCACCTCTCGAGCCTCGACCGTCCGGCCGAGTTCACGGCGGTGATTCTCTCGGCGGTCGACGAGGCGGTGGCGGCGGTCGATGCCCGCCGGCAGGAGCGCGAGGCGCGTCCGGGCTAGCTGGGCGTGGCCCGCGTTCGCTCGCCCAGGCGGGCGTAGATCGTGTCGCGGACCTCGGGCGTCTCGAGGTAGCCGCTCAACGCGTGATGCCACTCGGCCTCGTTGCGGACCTCGGTGGCGTGGACCCGGAGCGACGGCGCGTAGTCATCGCGCAGGTCGTCGAGGCCGGTCCCGACCGCGACCGGATCGCCGGCCGCCTGGAAGTTGCGCCAGAAGGCGATGCTGCCCGGGATCTCGATCGGGCGGCTGCCGCGCCAGGTCCGCAAGTGGTCCTGGGCGGGCCCCAGGCCGAGCGGCGAGCCGACCGTCACGAAGCTCACCGAGCGACCGGCCAGCTGCGGTTCGCTCAGGACGTCGAAGGCGATGATCGAGCCGAGGCTGTGGGCCAGCACCACGACCGGGCCGTCGTGGCGCTCGATCGCGCTGCGCACCCGGGCGCGCATCTCGTCGGCCATCCCCGGCGTGCCATGGAGGTAGCCCGAGACCTCGCGATAGAAGTTGCGCACGGCCGGCGGGATGATGTGGCCCGGCAGGGCGAAGCGCGAACGATGGTCGGTCGGACCCATCGCGGCAGCCAGCCGGAGCAGGAAGACGTGGGCTTCGTGGGTCCGGCCCTCGCCCTCGACGCTTTGATGGATCGAGTCGCGGATCACGTGGTCCGCACCGAGTGGCTCGCTGGCGGCGCGCTGGGGTCCGTCGCCTTGGGCGTCGCTCGGCCCGCCTCCCTCGGCCGGCTCGTCCAACTGGCGGATCAGGTCGGCGTAGTAGGCGAGGTCCGTCGGCGGCGCGACACGGTCACCGAACAGGATCTGGTTGTGGATCCGGATCCAGTCCGCCTCCGGCGGCTGCGCGCCGGCGCCGTGGACGTAGACCAGTGTCGGCCCGCGACGCGCCATGCCCAGCCTCCCGTTCGATGCCTATCCCTCGCATGAAGGATAGGCCGCGCTTGCGCGTGAGCAGGTCCTGTCTGCGGATCCGTTGGACCGCGGCGTCTATACAGTGGATATACCGCCCAAACCGTCGGCTGGGGGCGGCGATCCTCGTAGCCGGCCTGATACGCAGCCACGGGCACGCGGCCAAGCTCGGCCGCTGGACACTGGTCAGCCTGGGTGCACGCCGTGAACCCCCTCCGGGTCGAGCGAAACCTGGCGAATATCAGCCCCTGTAGTGGTAGTCCGGATCTGAGGCAGTTCCGGACCTCGGGTCGGCCCGGTTCGTGCACGAGCCGGTGCCCCAGACCCGCCAAACCGACCGATTCGGGCTCGAATCCGTGCGCAACACTACGTCCACTAGTAAACGCCAGAAATAGGGCAGGAACCGGCTCGGCCACCGGTCAACCGAGCGTGGTTGACCGAGCGAGGGGCCTCGTCTATGCTCCGCCAGCCATTCGACCAGCGTGGATTCCACGCTGCCGAAGCCGCTTCGGGCCCCACCGGCCACGAGCCCGACGCGTGCCTGATGACCCTGGCCGTAGGAGGTGATCCGGGAATTGGCAGAAGTCCGCGTGGGTGAAAACGAGACCTTCGAGAGCGCCCTCCGCCGCTTCAACAAGAAGATCCAGCAGAGTGGAATCCTTGCCGAGGCTCGCCGTCGCGAGCACTACGAGAAGCCCAGCGTCAAGCGCAAGCGCAAGGAAGCCAAGCGCAAGAAGGCCGCCCGCACGTCGCAGAGCTAGGTCGCAAGCCTCGCTCCGCACCGGGCGACCCGCCCGAGGTGCCAGCACAACCGGTGACCCTCAAGGAACGCCTCCAGTCCGAGACGACCGCCGCAATGCGGTCGGGTGATTCGCTGCGCCGCGACACCCTCCGGATGGTCCAGAACTCGGCCTACAACCTCGAGAAGAAGAGCGGCAAGCCGCTGACCGAGGACGAGCTGCTGGCGGTCGTCTCGCGCGAGGTCAAGACCCGGCGCGAGTCGGTCGAGGCCTTCCGCACGGGCGGTCGCGAGGACCTCGCGACCAAGGAAGAGGCCGAGATCGCGATCCTCGGCGAGTTCCTGCCCGAGCAGCTCGGCGAGCCGGAGATCCGGGACCTCATCGACCAGGCCGTGAAGGCCACCGGCGCCGAGACGCCCCGCGACCTGGGCAAGGTGATGGGCTGGCTCGCGCCGCATACCCGTGGCCGGGCCGACGGCAAGCTCGTCAGCACGCTCGTCGCCGCTCGCCTGGCCGGGGCCGGTTGACCAGCCGATGAACGGCATGCTGGTCCAGCGACCGGCGCGGGCGGTCCCCTTCACCCGGCGCGACCTGGTCCGCCTGCTGATCTCGTCGATCCTGCTGATCGTGGCCCTGACGGCGGTCCTCGCCTCGGACATCGTCCCGACCAAGCTGGACGTGACCGCCGGCCAGGTGGCGACAGCCGACATCGTCGCCCCGCGGGCGACCACGTTCACCAGCGCGACCTTGACCCAGGCGGCCCGTGACGCCGCGAGCCAGGCGGTCGCCCCGCAGTACGACTACACCCCGGCCAAGGGCGATACCGTGGCCCAGGCCGCGACCGTGGCCCTCAACACCGAGATTGCCCCGCTCGACGCCGCGTTCTCCGCAACCCTGACCGAGACCGCCCGCAAGGCGCTCCTCAAGAACGCGATCCCCGGTCTGTCCGACGAATCGCAGGCGACGCTCCTGGCAATGACCACCGACCGCTGGCCGGCCGTCCGCGATGAGGCCCGCCGGCTCCTCGCCCAGCTGGAGGGCTCCGAGCTCCGCGACACCGACCTCGACAGCACCCGGGCCAACCTCGCCGGGCTCGTCCTGGGCGGCCTCCAGGCCTCCGAGCGCCAGCTCGTCGCCGAGCTCGACTCGCCGGTCCTGACGGCCAACTCGTCGTACAGCGCCGAGCTCACGACCGCCGCCCGCCAGCAGGCCGCCGAGGGGGTCGTGCCGGTCACCGTGACCCTCAGCCAGGGCCAGACGATCGTGCGCAAGGGTGACCCGATCGGGGCGCTCGAGATCGAGGAGGTCCAGGCCTTCGGGCTGACCGATGCCCGGGTCGACCTGGCCCGGCTGGCCGGCTGGGCGCTCCTCGCGATCCTGATCGTGGGCCTGGTCCTGGCCTGGATCTGGCGCTTCCGGCCGGGCCTCTGGCACCGGACCAACGTCCTCGTCCTGATCGGGATGCTGCTGGTCTTCACGACCCTCGCGCTCAAGCTCACCGCCGGGCGCTCGGTGCTGCCCTTCTTCGTGCCCACGGCGGCGGCCGGGATCCTGATCGCGATCCTGCTCGACGCCAGCGCCGCGGTGATCCTGACCGCCGTGATCGCCGTGCTGGGCGGCGCCGTCAACGGCAACTCGCTGGAGATCACGGCCTACATCTTCCTGGGCGGCCTGGCCGGCATCGTCGCCGTCCGGCGCGGCGACCGGCTGAATGCCTTCGTCCAGGCGGCGATCGCGATCTTCGTGGTCAACGCCCTGGTCGTGTCAACCTTCTCGCTGCTCGGCGAGCGGGACATCACCGGCGTCCTCCAGCTCTACGGCGCCTCGGCCGCGGCCGCCGGCGGCTCGGCGATCGCGGCCGTCGGCAGCTTCGCCGTCATCGGCAACCTGTTCGGGATCCTCACGGTCTTCCAGCTCCTCGAGCTGGCCAACCCGTCGCAGCCGCTCCTGCGCCGGCTGCTGATCGAGACGCCGGGCACGTACCACCACTCGATCATGGTCGGCAACCTGGCCGAGCGGGCCGCTGAGGCGATCGGCGCCGATCCGCTGATCACCCGCGTCGCGGCCTACTACCACGACGTCGGCAAGCTGGCCAACCCACAGGCGTTCATCGAGAACCAGGCCAGCGGCGACAACGTCCACGACGAGCTCGAGCCGGACGTCTCGGCCACGATCCTGAAGGAGCACGTCGGCGACGGGATCGAGATTGCCTACCGGGCCCACCTGCCCAAGCCGCTGATCGCCTTCATTCCCCAGCACCATGGGACTGCCCGGCTGAGCTACTTCTATGCGAAGGCGCGCGATGAGGCCGCCGCCCCATATGGCGGTCTCGAGACCTCCGAGGGCGAGAAGGCGGCCGACGCCATCGACCAGCGGCTCTATCGCCACAACGGCCCCAAGCCCCAAACCCGGGAGGCGGCGCTGCTGATGCTCGCCGATGGTGTCGAGGCGTCCGTCCGCTCGCTTTCGTCGCGTGACGAGCCGGCGATCCGGGCAATGGTCAACCGGATCATCGACGAGCGGCTCCAGGACGGCCAGTTCGACGAGTGCGACCTGACCTTGCGCGACCTCGAGCGGATCCGCGAGGCATTCGTGGCCCAGCTCCTGGGGATGTACCACCAGCGGATCGCCTACCCGCAGTCGAAGATCGTCGAGCTGGAGGCCCGCCGGGCCGCAGCTGGTGGCGGCACGACCGAACGCCAGGGTCCATCGAGCGATGGGGCCTGACACCGGCGAACCGCGCGCCATCTATCTCGGTCCGTGGCGGATCGACATCACCTGGCGGCCGGGTGTGGCCAGGCTCGTGCCGGCGATGGGCCTCGCGCGTTCGATCGGTGCCGCGCTCGAAGCCGCCCGGGCCCCACGGCCGGCCTCGATCGGGCTGATCCTGGCCGACGACCAGGAGCTGGCCGGCCTGAACACCACCCACATGGGCAAGGACGGCCCGACCGACGTCCTGTCGTTCCCGATGCTCCCGCCCGAGGTCTTCCCGGTCCGCCAGGGCCTGCCCTTGCCGCCGGTCGGCGGACGGTCGGCCGGCAGCGTCGCGTTTGCCCTGCCGCCCGGCCGGCGCCTGCACCTGGGCGACATCGTTGTCTCGGTCGAGCGGGCGATCGAGCAGGCCGAAACGGGTCGGGGTGGCCAAACCGGCGACCGCCTCTGGTCGCCGGCCGACGAGCTGCGCCTGCTGGTCACCCACGGCACGCTCCACATCTGCGGCTGGGACCACGCCGAGCCGGACGACGAGACCGCGATGCGGGCCCTCGAGAAGCGGCTCCTCGCCCGGAGCTGAGCCGGGTCGGGCCGGAACGCGGCGGGGTGCGGGACCCGGAGCGCGGCGGGGCACCGCGTCACCCAGCGCGTTGACAGATTCCACCCCCAGCCACGCTATGGTCCGCGCCGACGCTGCTTCGAGGTCAATTTGGCCCACAGCTGGCCAGGATCGTGCGTGTCGTCGGGCTCCGCGGCCCGATTCCGACGCGAATCGGGCAGAATCCAGCCATAACGTGGCTCACGGTGGAATTTGACAAGAACTCGGCGACTGACGCGATCACCGGCGGCTGCCACGGAACCGGGCGGGCCGGAGCGCGGGCGGAGGGCGGGTTGAGCACGCCGTCCCGGCGGGCCACCGCCGTTGGTCTGCACAGAAGGACAAACGCGCTTCTGGCGGCACGCAGGGAGGCCGTCGAGCCAACCCACCGATCTCGTTCGTGTCGTCCCGCGCTTGGGCCGGCAGATTCTCCGCCCGGCGCGCGACGACCGACAGGTCCAGCGGCCCGATTCGGGGCGTCAGACCGCCCGATTCGGCCAATTTGATGCGTGAGAAAGACCAACCGCCGCGGGCCCCCGGACGCACGGCCCCGCTCGGGCCCGCCCCTCCCCGCCGCCACGGAGCGGGCCACGCTGATACCATCGGAACCGGGCCCGCCGAGGACGGTTTGGGTCCTGTCAGCGTGCACGCGCCAGGGCGCGGAGCACGCCGTTCGGCGTGCCATGGAGGGTTGGTGAAGATCGTCGTCGGCCTGGGCAATCCGGGCAGCCAGTACGCGAAGACCCGCCACAACGTCGGCTGGATGGTCCTCGACCGGATCGCCGAGCGGGCCGGCTGGGCGGGCCGTGGCCGGACGCGGGATGCCAGCTCGGTCGTCCAGGGTCGCTACCGGGGCCTCGACCTGGTCCTCGTCAAGCCCCTCACGTTCATGAACGATTCGGGCCTGGCCGTGCGCAAGGTCCTGGCTCGCGAGCACGCCCCGTTGGTCGACCTGCTGGTCGTGGCCGACGACTTCGCCCTGCCCTTCGGCAAGCTCCGCTTCCGGGAGGGCGGCAGCGCCGGCGGCCACAACGGCCTTGGTTCGATCATCGACGAGCTGAGCAACGAGGGCTTCAGCCGGCTCCGGGTGGGGATCGGCGATCCCGAGCACGGCGCGATCGACCACGTCCTGACGGCATTCAGCGCCGATGAGCAGGCGCGCATGGACGAGCTGCTCGATGCCGCTGGTGACGGCGTCGAGGCCTGGGCTCGGGACGGGACGTCGAAGGCCGCCAACCGATTCAACAGCTTCCTGCTCCGGCCGGCCGATGCCGAGCGCCAGGCTGCCCCGGGCGAGATCGACGGGCCGCCCGGCGTTGACGGCGTCCGGCGCACGAAGACGGGCTGGCGCAAGCCGCGCCCCGCCGACCCCGAACCGTGAACGAGCGCCCACCGTTCCGCGGCAAGCGCGGCGCCGAGCGACGCCTGGTCGAGCGGATCTCGACCGAATACGCCGAGCGCAAGGCTCAAATCGACCGGACCGCCGTCGATTTCGACGTCGCCGCCGTCGACGCCGAGGTCGACGACCACCGCCGGGCCGAGGCCGCCGAGCTGGCCAAGGCCACCGCCGCGGCGGTCCGAGCGGCGACGAAGGCCGCTGCGGCTCGCAGCGCCCGGCGGATCCCGGACCTGTCCGTCCTTCCGCCACTCCTCGTGACGACCGGCTCGTTCGCCGCGCTCCGGGAGCGGATCGGCTCGCCGGCCGTGCCGGTCCCCATCGGCGGCCGGCACGCCGGTCTGACCACGATCCCGCACGGAGCCAAGAGCTTTCTCGGGGCAGCCCTCGGGGCCACCGGCGAGCGGCTGCTGTGGATCGCCCGCGACTCGGAGATCGGCGACCGGCTGGCCGAGGAGCTGGCCGCCTGGCTGGGCGATCCTGAGTCGGTCGTCGTGCTCGAGCCGCGGACCGCGCTGGCCTACGAGCGCAGCGAGCTCGTCCCGGACGAGACGGCGGCCCGGGTCGCCGCCCTGGCGGCCTGGCGGAGCGGCGCCGCCCGGGTGATGGTCGCCAGCGTGCAGGCCCTCCTCCAGCACACCCTGAACCCGGCCGACCTGCCCGCCGAGCCCCGCCACCTCAAGCCCGGTGACCGGCTCGTCCTCGACCGATTCCTGCTCGACCTGCTCGGCCTTGGCTACCAGCCCGTGATCGAGGTCGCCGGGCGGGGCGAGTTCGCCCGGCGGGGCGGCATCGTCGACGTCTTCCCGCCCGGCTCGGCCCTTCCGGTCCGGATCGAGCTCTTCGGCGACGAGGTCGATTCGCTGCGCAGCTTCGACCCGACGGACCAGCGCACGACCGAGCGAATCGCCTCGATCAACCTCCTGCCGGCCACCGAGTTCCTCATCCCGGCCGGCGGGATCGATGCGATCCGGACGGGCCTGGGACGAGCTGCGAGCCGGCTGCCGGAGCGGCTCCAGGCCGACCTCGCCCGGTTCGAAGGCGCCCGCTCCGAAGGTGCCGCCGCCCCACGGACGGCCGACGGCGGCCGGGCCTTGCACGCCGGCGACGCGGCCGAGATCTGGGCCGGGATCATCTGCCCGGCAAGCGGCTTCGACCACATCCCGCCCGAGACCCTGGTGATCCTCGACGAGCCCGGCGACCTGGCCGAGGCGGCCCAGTTCCTGTGGCGCCAGGCCGACGAACGGCGGGCCGAGCTGGTCGAGGGCGGCGAGCTGCCCAAGGACTGGCCGGTGACCTACCTCGGGCCGCGCGACTGGAAGAGCCGCCTGGTTCGCTCGCGGACGCTCGAGCTGACCTGGGAGTCGGAGGGCGTGCTGGCCGCCGGGACCGCGATGGCCGCCCGCGGGCTGTCGAGCGGCGACCTGTTCGGCTGGCGCGAGCCGGTCGTCCCGGCCGCCCGGACGGGCCGGCTGCCCGAGGCGCTCGAGGCCTGGCGCAGCGAGGGTGCCCGGATCGTGCTCGCCTCGGACCAGGCCCCTCGCCTGGCCGAGCTGCTGGCCGAGGCCGGCCAGCCGACGGGGGTCACGAGCCGGCTCACCGCCGCGCCCCCGGCCGGGGCGGTGGCCCTGATCGAACGGAGCCTGAACGGCGGCTTTGCCGGTGGACCCGATGGCCTGGTCGTGATCACCGACCGGGAGCTCTTCGGCTCGGTCCGCGTCCGCCGGCCGAAAGCGCTCCGGCGGGTCGTCCCGCGGGACATCCTCGAGCGGCTCAAGACCGGCGACCTGGTCGTGCACATCGACCACGGCGTCGCCCGCTACGAGCAGATGCTCCGGCGGGGCGGCGCGGGTGAGGAACGGGACTACCTCGAGCTGAGCTTCGCCGGCGGCGACCGGATCTACGTCCCGGTGGAGCAGATCGCGCGGGTCAGCCGCTACTCAGGCGGCGAGCATCCGGTTCTGAGCCGGCTCGGCGGCACGGACTGGCTGCGCACCAAGCAGCGGGTCAAGAAGGCGGTCGATGACCTGGCCGAGGAGCTCCTCGAGCTGTACGCCGTGCGCGCCGGCGCCGAGGGCCATTCATTTGCCGCCGACACGCCCTGGCAGGCCGAGATGGAGGCCAGCTTCCCGTACGAGGAGACCGTCGACCAGCTGCGGGCGATCGCCGAGACGAAGGCCGACATGGAATCGCGCCGGCCGATGGATCGCCTGGTCGTGGGCGACGTGGGCTACGGCAAGACCGAGGTCGCGATCCGGGCGGCGTTCAAGGCGATCCAGGATGGGCGGCAGGTGGCGGTCCTGGTCCCGACCACGGTCCTCGCGGCTCAGCACGACACGACCTTCTCGCAGCGCTTCGCCGCGTTCCCGATCAGCGTCCGCCTCCTCAGCCGGTTCGTAGCGGCCCGGGAGCAGGCCGAGACGATCGCGGGGCTCGCCAGCGGGGCGGTGGACCTGGTCATCGGCACCCACCGCCTCCTGTCGCGCGACGTGACGTTCCGCGACCTGGGCCTGGTGGTCGTCGACGAGGAGCAGCGCTTCGGGGTCGCGGCCAAGGAACGCCTGAAGCGGCTGCGCCGCGAGGTGGATGTCCTGACCCTGTCGGCCACCCCGATCCCGCGGACGCTCAACCTGGCCCTGGCCGGAGTCCGCGACCTGAGCGTGATCGAGACGCCGCCCGAGGACCGCCTGCCGATCCA
>DATGGC010000395.1:0-2340 GCA_035308745.1 Candidatus Limnocylindrales bacterium
AGCGTGGTGGGAGCCTGTCGGGCGGCGAGCAGCAGATGCTCGCGATCGGCCGGGCGATGATGGCCCGGCCCCGGGTCCTGCTCCTCGACGAGCCCTCGCTGGGCCTCTCGCCCATCCTGGTCCAGCAGATCTTCGCGATCATCCAGGAGATCAACTCGAGCGGCACCACGATCCTCCTGGTCGAGCAGAACGCGCTCCAGGCGCTGATCGTGGCCAACCGGGGCTACGTCCTGCAGACCGGCCAGGTCGCCCTCTCGGGACCCTCGGCCGAGCTGCGCGAGAACGAGATGGTCCGCAAGGCCTATCTCGGCGAGTAGGCCTCGGACGCCTTGCGCCGGGTCCGATAGCGCTGGACGCGATCGCGATTGCCACAACCGCCGTTGTCGCACCACTGCCGGGCCTGGTTCTTGGACAGGTCCAGGAAGACCAGGCGGCAGTGCGGGTTGGCGCAGATCCGGAGCCGGTCGCGCAGCTCGATGAGCTGGATCAGGGGCACCAGCAGGTCGCTGATGAACGCCTCCCAGCCGGTGCCGCTGGCGGCCAGGCGGCGGTCCTCGTCGACCTCGAATCGCGTCCCGGCCAGGATCGTCCGGACCGCCGGCGTCCAGCCCCGGTCGGGTTCGAGCAGGCCGCGGACCATCTCCCGGATCGCCTCCAGGGCCCGGGTGTGGCGGGCGGTGAGCCGCTCGCCGGGCAGGATCACCTTGTGGTCGGCGAGATACTTGACGGCCTGCTCGGCCCGCACGAGGTGATCGTGGTCGGCGGTGTCCTCGACGACCCGGGCGAACCAGTGCCCGCCCGGGCCGTGGCGCGTGTTGGCCACCCAGAGCAGGTCGGTCAGCGACCGGCGGGGGGTCAGGTCGAGGACGCCCGGCTCGCCCGGGCCAATCCGGCTCATGGTCCTATGGTAATGACCTTGCACACGGAATGACCATGTCGTAGGGTACGGTCCCCGGCCGCCCGGTCCCGTGCAACCGGTCCGGCCTGGAGGCCTAGACTGACGAACCGTCGGTCACATGGGAACGGAGGTCGACCTCGTGACACGCGTCGCAACCGTCCTGGCGCTGGTCCTGAGCCTCCTCGTCGCTGCCTGCGGCAGTCCCGCGCCGAGCACCTCGCCGGCGTCGGCCCAGCCCAGCCCCAGTCCACGCGCCAGCAGCGCTGGCGCCCCCGGCTCGCCGGCCACGTCGCCCAGCGGGCCGGCGGCCAGCCTCGATCCCAATGCCTGGGTCCGGGCGGCCAACATCGCCCAGCCGGACGGATTCATGACCGCCCAGACCGGGGTCGTGATCACCCGTGGCTGCGCCCCCTGCCATCCCGCCATCGACACGCTGATGACCGGCGTCACGGCCGGCCCGTCCGGCCTCGTCGCGGTCGGCTGGGTCCTCCAGGACTTCAGCGGCGCCAGCTGGCGCTCGAGCGATGGGTCGACCTGGACGTTCACCGGCAACTTCCCGGCCCAGACCCTCCTGTCGGCCGTGGCGGTCAACGGCTCGCGCTACGAGGCGGTCGGACGCGACGGCAACGGCGCCACCGCCTGGACCTCGACCGACGGCGCGACATGGCAGAAGGTCAGCAGTCCGGCGTTCGCCGCCTCGCCGCTGCGGATCACCTCCATCACGCCCTGGAAGGGCGGCTTCGTGGCCGGCGGCTACAAGGGCAACGAGTTCTTCTCGGCCGACGCGACGATGTGGGTCTCGCCCGACGGGCTGACCTGGCAGGAGGCAAGCGACGCGCCGTCGTTCAAGGACGCCCGCGTGTGGGGCGTGGCCGCGGGTCCCTCCGGCCTGGTGGCCGTCGGCCAGACCGGGGCCACCGACACCCCCGGGCCGGCCGTGATCTGGACCTCGACCGACGGCCTACACTGGACCCGGGTCCCTGATGGTCCGGTCTTCGAAGGTGGCCGGCTGCGGGCCGTGGCCAGCGTCCCGTCGATCGGGTTCGTGGCCGTCGGCGAGGACCTGAAGGGAGACACCGCGATCGTGTGGGTCTCGAAGGATGGCCGCACCTGGAACCGGGCTCCGTCGGATCCCAGCTTCGGCCGGGTGGGAATCCAGGTCCGGATGTACGCCGTGACTGCCGGCCCGGCCGGCGCCGTCGCAGCCGGCACGCTCGACGCCGGGGTCCAGTACGGGGAGGTCGCGATCTGGACCTCGCCCGACGGCCTGACCTGGAAACGGGTGGCCGACGGCCCCGAGTTCCTCGACAACGAGGTCAACGCGGCCGCTCGCTGGAACGATACGGTCGTCGCGGTCGGCGACCGGGGCGCACCGGATGCGTACCAGGCAACGGCCTGGCTCAGCCCCAGCGGCGTGGGCCGCTAGGCCGCTCACGGCTGGC
>DATGGC010000396.1:0-5848 GCA_035308745.1 Candidatus Limnocylindrales bacterium
CTGCTCATCGTGCTCGAGGCCTTGAGCCCGGCCGAGCGTCTGGCCTTCGTGCTCCACGACACGCTGGGGTTGCCGTTCGACGAGATTGCCCCAATCGTCCAGCGCAACGTGGAGGCCACCCGCCAGCTCGCCAGCCGGGCACGGCGGCGCGTTCGTGGGGCGCGCGCTTCGGTCGAGGTCCCGCTCGCCCGCCAGTGGGAGCTCGTCGATGCGTTCCTGGCCGCCGCCCGCGAGGGCAACCTCGAGGCGCTGGTCCACGTCCTGGACCCGGACGTGATCGCCCGGGCAGACTTCGGTCCGGGCCCCGCGGCGGCCGGTCGCAGCCAGGTCTCACACGGCATCACCGAGGTGGCCCAGCAGGCGATGTCGTTCCGCCACCTCGCGCCGGGTGCCCGGAAGGTCCTGGTCAACGGCGTGCCCGGGTTCTTCGTGACCGCCGGCGGCAAACCGTACGCGGTGATCGGGCTGGCCTTCGGTCCGGGCGGGATCACGGAGCTGGACATCCTGCTGGACCCGGAGCGCCTGGCGCGGCTGGAGCTGCCGAAGACGAGCTAGCCCCGGCTGCCCAAACGGCCATTGCCGGATAATCGGCAACGTGCGGATGCGGGATACGAGGAGCCGCTGGACGGTCGCCTTCGTCGCGCTGGCCGTGGTCGCCCTGATTGTTGGCGCCACCGTCATTTCGAACGCCGGCCGACCTGCCTCAGGCCAGCCACAGGGATCCGATTCGGCGGCTCCGCCAGGGATCTCCGAGCCCACCGGTTCCCTCGTGGCCATCGCCACGTCCTCGCCGACGCCATCGAGTCCGCCAGGTGGGCCACAGTCCCTGCTGCCGTCTCCGAGCCCACCCTCCTCGGCTCCGCGGGTCGCGAGCGGCCACGTCTGGTGGGTCGTCCTCGAGAACCACGAGTACGGATCGATTGTCGGCAGCGGTCAGGCGCCGTATTTCAACGCGCTCGCAGCCCACTACGGCCTGGCGACGAACTACTACGCCACCGGCCATCCATCCGAGCCCAACTATGTCGCCCTGGTCGCGGGTTCAACCCTCGGCGTCGCCACCGACGGCACCTACCGCCTGCAAGCGTCCAGCATCTTCAGCCAGCTTGCCGCCGCAGGTCGCCCGTGGCGTGTCTATGCCCAGGACGACCAGCCGGGTTGCTTCATGGGGAGCAGCACCGGCGGCGGGGCGGACGGGCCGGGCGCTCCCGGGATCTACGCCCGGAAGCACAATCCGGCGATCAGCCTGGCGAGCGTGGCGGACAGCGCGGCCCAATGCCGAAACATCGAGCCGTTGCGAGATTTCGATCCGGCCGCGGGCGCGTTCGAGATGATCGTGCCCAACCTGGTCAACGACATGCACGATGGAAGCGTTGCCCAGGGTGACGCGTTCCTGCGGGCGTTCGTACCCAGGATCACCAGCAGCGTCGCCTTCCGGAGCGGCGGCGTCCTGTTCATCACCTTCGACGAGGGAAGCTCAGACGCGGGCTCGCACGGCGATGCCGGCGGCCACGTGGCGACCCTGATCGTCGCCGCAGACGTGACGCCGGGCTATCGCGACCGTGCGTATCTGGACCACTTCGCCCTCCTCCGCACGACCGAGAAGCTGCTCGGACTGGCATGCCTCGCCAACAGCTGTCATCGCGTGCTGATCGGGCACTGAGCAGAGCCCTAGCCGGTGGCAAAAAGCCGATAAATCACCCCACCGAGGGCCACGACCGCCACGAGCAGGATCAGGTTGTCGCGCCGAGCGACTCCCCGAAGGAATGAGCGGGCAAAGGGGATCAGGAGGATCGCAACGGCGCCGTAGAGGAGATGCAAGCCATCGGCCGGCCGGGCTCCGGAGATGAAGAGCAGCGCGCCCAGGACTGCGGCCAAGGCCACGAGACCGACCATCGACGCCTGGGCGCGGGCATAGGCGCGACCCGGCGTTCGCTTGGTCACGACCAGGACCAGCGTCCAGATCACGACGACGATCACGGCGATTAGCGCGGCAACCGCCAGGGCCTGGTGGATCACCTGCATGCCGATCTCCGTCGTCGAGGTGCTGCGTCTAGAGGGCGGCTTGTTCCGGGTGCGTCTTCCGCCAGCGGTAGTAGTTGCGCCACACGAGGCGATGAATCGGGAGCCACCGCGGAATGTCTCGCAGGATCGGAATGAACGGGACGAAGGCGAGGAGCACGGTCAAGACGAGCATGGTGAGGACGACCAGCAGGTCGGCGTTCGGGGCCGTGTTGTACGGCGGCAGCTGGTACCACATCGAATACAGCCACAGCCACTCCTGCCCGGGGTAGCTCCCGGTCTCGTTCATCATGCCCCACTGGCTGCCCAGGAGATGCTGGTCCTCGGCCAGGCCGGCGAGGTAGCCGCCGTCGCCCATGAACAGCAGTGGCCCGGTGTAGTTCGTCTGGTAGAACTGGTGGCCCGCGAGCAGCAGCCCATCGAGGCCTCCGGACCGGGCTACGCCCAGGAGATTCGCCATCAGGACGGGCACGGGCCCGTAGCTTCCAGGCGCCACCGCCACGGCACCGTTTTGCGTCGTGGCGTCGGCGAGCGCCGTCGTGTAGGCGTCCAGCCAGCCCTGGCGCGTCGCGTCATCCGCGGAGCCATACGTCGTCAACGCCGCGGCAAGGTCGGCGTTGCCGACGGCCGCGGCGGCCAGCGGACCCAGGACGAAGTCCTTGGCGGTGTCGAGGTGAACGGCGTTTCCGGCCCATTGCTGCGGCGCGAGCGGGCCGAGTGTCTGGACCGAATCCGATCCGTCGGTATACGGGGGCCCGTAGGCCGCGCTGAAGCTCGTGCCGGCAAGCTCGGATGTCGCGGTCGTCACGAAGTCGACCGGATCGGCCTGAGCCCACGCCTGGATCGTGAGGGGTGGGACATCCGGCGATGAGAGCGCGAGCGCCAGGGCAATGATCACCACCCCGGACACGACGAAGGCGATCAGGAGCTCCTTGAGGAGGTCGTACGGGACAGTTGGGATCCCCCGGTAGTAGGCCTCCTGGTCGTCCTGGGGCCGGCTCATGACGCGCCGGCCTCGGGAGGCTTGCGGCCGGTCGGTGCCGTCCGCGCCTCGATCGGCCTAACGACTCCCCGCAAGCGGACCTGGACCACGTGCAGGACCACCAGCGTCGTCACGATGATCGGCAGGAGCATCACGTGGATGCCATACATCTGGCCGAAGTCGAGGACGTTGAAGAATGCTCCCGCGCCGGTGGCGTTGATCCCGTCCTTGGCGTTGATCGCGATCCACTGGGCATCGAGGTTCTGCTGGGAGATGTAGCCCGTGAACCCGGTCACCAAGGCGGCGACGAAGACGACCACTCCGACGAGCCACGTCTTCGCCCGCCCATCGCGCCAGGAGGCCATGAAGTACTGGCCCCAGAGGTGGAGCACGACGAAGAAGAACAGGAGCTGGACCGCCCAGAAGTGGATGCTGTTCACGAACCGGCCGATGCCCGAGACGTGCCACCAGCCCGGGCCGAAGAAGGCGAGCACGACGCCGCTCCCGATCACCCAGATCAAGGCGGTGATGGCCACGACGCCAAAGACGTAGACCCACGACCCGACGAAGAACGGCTGCCGGCTGGGCAGGAGGTGATTGAGCGGCAGGCGTCGCTCGAGGAGCCGTCGCGTGGCCCCGGTCCAGGTCTTGTCGGCCTGATCGGGGGCCGGGTCGCTACCGAGGGTGGTCATCGTCGTCCAGATCGTGGTGGACAGGGAATGGTGCGACGAGCGCCAGCATGAAGACCACCACCATGCCCACGATCACCAGCAGGTTCGGCATGGAGATGACGATGAACGCGAACTGGACGTAGGTGGCCGGAGCATCCATACGCAGTCAATTCTTCGAATCCCGCCCACCGCCGTCATTACGGAACGTCATCCGCCAGCCGTGGGCGTTCGGACCCTGGCCCGGCGAACGGAGGAGCCGGCCGTCGCCTGTGCGGCGGCCAGCCGGCTCCGAAGCAGATCGAGATGCTAGTGGCCGAGGAACTCGTTCATGGTGTGGACCTGGATGTGGTCGCTCGTGAAGCCCAGCTCGGGCAGGCCCCAGGCGTCCTCGATGGTTCGCAGCAGCGAATAGTGGTTGTACGGGGCGCTGCTCACGTAGTGATGGGGCCCGCTTGGGTCGATCACGATCGCGGGCACCAATCCCCCGCCGTACAGGCCACCCGGCCAGGCAGCGTTGATGTCCGGATCGCCGGCCGGTAGGACCGGTGAGTCACAGCAGCCTGCGGGGGAGTCCCAGCCGCCGTTCTGGGTCACGTTGGTGTAATCGCCCTCATCGGCAACGATGAAGATCGCGCTGTGGCGAGTCCAGGCTCGGCTCGAGGTGATCGTGCTCACGGCCCCCTTCACGAACGCGTCGGCGTTCGCCTTCAGCTGCTCGTCGAACGGGTCGCCGATGGTGTTGCTATAGGGGCACGGGGTGGTCGCGTAGCCCGGAACAGCTCCATAGACCCCGCCGTGCATGTCGTTGCACTGATCCGGGGTGATGAACACGAAGCGCGGCGCGTCATGACCGTTGAGGTCAGCCGCGAGCGCCGTGTACGGCTTGACGTTGTCCAGTCGAGACTGGCTCGCGAGGATGTCGGGGAAGAGCACGAATGGGTTGTGCTTGGAGGCATAGAGCGCGTTGCTGCTCGACGGCCAGAACTGCGCCGTCGAGCCAACGCCCGGCAACGCCTCCATGTACGCGCCCCAGTCGATGTGGTTCGCCTGGAGCTCGTCCACCAGGTTTGTGTGGTCGAACAGATTGGTCGGGTTGTCGTTGTTGGTATCCCAGTTCGAGCCGCTGATCATCGCGACGTAGTTCGGCTCGCTGGGGTGGGTGACGCCGTAATAGCCGGTGGCCTCGGCGTAGGTCTGTGCCAGCGACGTGATGTAGGGGGCGCTGGGATCGCCGATCACGCTGTTGAGGCCGTGGTTCTCGAGCATGATCACGAAGACGCGATCGAGATTGACGCCGTGGTTACTGCCGCCGCCGTCCTGGTCGGCCGCCGTCGTCGCAACCAGCGCTCCGCTGAGCGCAATGGAGAGCGCCGCCGCCGAGGCGAGCGCGATCCACTTTGTCCGTCGGGTTCGCAGGGTCATGGGGACCTCCGATCGGGACCGGCCGTCAAAGGGACGGCCACACCTCCGCGAACGATAGCCCTACGAATCGGCCTCCGCCGCCTGACCTCGGCCCAGTTTGGCGGGCTCGAGCGCCGTCCGTTTCCCGCGGTTGTGCAGCGCGCGGCGCACGGCATCGTCGTGACTCTGATCCTCGACCGCGTCGTCGAGGGCCGACAGCTCGATGGGCCCCCCGACCCGGCGCTCCAGGGCGATCCGGAGCAGGTAGTCGGCCAGCCACGGATTGCTGGGCAGGATCGGGCCGTGGAGGTAGGTCGCATAGATCGTGCCTGCCACGGCGCCCTCGGTCCCGTCCCGGCCGTTGTTGCCGGCTCCCGCGATGACTCGCCCGAACGCACGGACACCTGCGCCCAGCTCGGTCAGCCCGGAGTGGTTCTCGAAGCCGACGACCGTCTGGGGTGCCTCGCCGAAGCTCACCTCGCAGGCCGCGTGCTGCATGAGCCGGCCTGTTCCGGCACGGGTCTCGAGGTCGAGCAAGCCGAGCCCGGTGATCGCCGGACCGGACGCCGGGATGTAGCGGTGCCCGAGGAGCTGCAGACCAGCACACACGGCAAAGATCACGCTGCCCGCTTCGACGGCGCGTCGGAACATGAGCCCCCTGCGCTTGAGGTCCTGGGCGGCGAGCGCCATCTCGACGTCCTGGCCACCCTGGATGAACACGAGGTCGAACGACTCGAGGTCCTGGTGGTCGCCTACCTCGACCGGCACCGTCTCG
>DATGGC010000397.1:0-4793 GCA_035308745.1 Candidatus Limnocylindrales bacterium
GAGGGATAGCGCGGCTCGCCGAGCGCCTGGGTGGCGACGACCAGGGCCGGCAGGGCGGATTCGAGCCGGTCGTAGCCGACCGCGCTCAGGCGATGGACCACGACCCGGCCGGCCGACGGCTCGATCTTTGCCGCATAGGACAGGTATGGCAGCCCGAGCCCGACCGCGACGCCCGCGGCCACCACCCCGCCGCCGCCGTCCGAGGTGTCGGCGCCGGCCAGGACCAAGTCGAAGTCGAGCTTGCGCAGGGCCGCGGACAGCACCCGGACCGTGCTCAGCGTGTCGGACCCGGCAAGGACCGGGTCACTGACCAGCACGGCCCGCTGGGCGCCCATGGCCAGTGCCTTGCGCAGCGTCTCGGGCGCCCCGGCCGGGGCCATGGCCAGCAGGACCACTTCGCCTTCGCCCGCGGCCTCGACCAGCTTGAGCGCCGCCTCGAGGGCGTACTCGTCGTTCGCGTTGACGACCGCCGGCACGCCGATCCGATCGACGCGCAGGTCGGGGCCAAGCCGCTCCTGGCCGGTCGTATCCGGCACTGGCTTTACCAGGACGACGATCCGCAACACGTTCTCCGCTGGGGCAAGGCTGTCGGCAATAGTGGCGGCAATCGTGACGGGCCGAAGGCTCCGGTTCCCGCCGCTTCAGGATCGGGCGAGCAGGGACCGGGCAACCACGAGCCGCTGGATCTGCTGCGTCCTTCGTACAGCTGGGTGATCTTGGCGTCGCGCATCATCCGCTCGACGGGAAAGTCCTCGATGTAGCCGTAGCCACCCAGGACCTGGACGGCGTCGGTGGTGACCCGCATCGCCGCGTCACCGGCGACGAGTTTACACACGGCAGCCCAGCGGGCGGCGTCGCCGTCACCCGCCTCGATCGCGGCGCAGGCCGCGTAGAGCAGCTGCCGGGCAGCCTCGGTCGAGGCATCCATGTCGGCCAGCAGGGCCTGGACCATCTGCAACTCGGCGATCGGCTTGCCGAATTGGACCCGCTCCTTGGCGTAGCGGGCGGCAAACTCGAGGGCGCCCTGGGCGATCCCCACGGCCTGGGCGGCAATCCCGGGCCGGGAGCGCTCGAACGTGCTCATCGCGATCGCGAAGCCTTCGCCCTCGTCGCCCAGGCGGTTCGCCGCGGGGACCCGCACGCCGTCGAACAGAAGCTCGGCGGTGGGCGAGCCGCGGATCCCCATCTTGTGCTCGAGGCGGCCGATGGAGAATCCCGGCCGGTTCGTCTCGACGACGAAGCACGACAGGTTGCGGTGCCGCTTTGCACCGGGATCGCTGACCGCGAAGACGACCACCAGGTCGGCCACGCTGCCATGGCTGATGAACCGCTTGGCACCGTCGAGGACGTAGTCGTCGCCGTCGCGCGTCGCGCGCATGGCGATCGAGCCGGCGTCGCTGCCGGCGCCCGATTCGGTGATCGCGAAGGCGATCAGGGCCTTGCCCGCCGCCAGGTCGGGCAGCCAGCGCTGGCGCTGCTCCGCGCTCCCCCTGGTCACGATCGGCAGGGCGGCCAGCTCGTGGACGGCGAGGATCAGGCCGGTCGTGGCGCACGCCGCGGAGAGCGCCTCGATCGCCAGGCAGCAGGTCAGCAGGTCGGCGCCGAGACCGCCGTACTCGGTCGGGAACGGCAGGGCCAGGATGTCCTGGCTGGCCAGCAGCGCCTTGTTCTCCCAGGGGAATTCGGCCGCCTTGTCGACCGCCGCCGCGCGCGGCGCGATCTGCTCGCGGGCCAGCGTCCGGACCGCGTCGCGCAGCTCGAGCTGCTCGACGCTCAGGCGATAGCCGGGCACGGCCGGGACCGTCCCACGCGGCGCGGCTATTGGAGCACCGGCAGCTGCCGGCCGGCGGGGATCGCCGGCGCCAGGCTGTCCGCGAGCAGCTCGGCGATGTCGGCCGCGCTGACCAGCCCGGCACTGTTCGACTCCGCCTCGGCCAGGCCGTCCTTCATCATCGTCATGCAGAACGGGCAGTTGGTGGCGACCACCTCGGCCCCGGTCTCGAGCGCCTGGCGGGTCCGCTCGGCGTTGATCCGGGTGCCGCGGGTCTCCTCCATCCACATCCGGCCGCCGCCGGCCCCGCAGCAGAACGAGTTCTTGCCGTTGCGTTCCATCTCGCGCAGCTCGACCCCGGCCAGCGAGCCGAGGACGTCGCGCGGCGCGGCGATCACGTTGTTGTAGCGGGCCATGTAGCAGCTGTCGTGGAAGGTGATCGCCCGGCCCGAGCCGCCCGGGCCGTCGGCGTCTGCGGTCCGCAACCGGCCGGATGACAGGAGGCCCTGGAGGTAGACGCTGTGATGGACGATCTGGAAGTTGCCACCCAGCTGCCCGTACTCGTTGGCGATCGTGTTGAAGCAATGCGGACAGGCGGTGACGATCGTGCGCTCGGCCATCCCGTAGCGGTTGAGGGTCTCGATGTTGCCACCGGCCAGGATCTGGTAGACGTACTCGTTGCCCATCCGGCGGGCCGGGTCGCCGGTGCACGATTCCTCCTGGCCCAGGATCGCGAACTTGACGCCGGCGGCGTTCAGGCAGCGGGCAAACGCCCGGGCCACCTTCCGGTTGCGCTCGTCGAAGGCCGCCGCGCAGCCGACCCAGTACAGGACCTCGACCTCGTCGAGCCGCCCGGCCGCGGCCAGGTCGGCGACCATCGGCACCTCGAAGTCGAGGCCCTTGGTCCAGTCGGTCCGGGTCGCCCGGGGCTGGCCCCACGGGTTGCCGGCCGTCTCCATGTTCCGGAAGGCGCCGGTCAGCTCGCTTGGGAAGCGCGAGTCCTCGAGGACCAGGTTGCGCCGGAAGCCGACGATCTTATCGACATGCTCGATCAGGACCGGGCAGGCCTCCACGCAGGCGCCGCACGTCACGCAATCCCAGACCGCGTCGTACGGGATCGCGTCATCGACAATCGCGCTCGCCAGCAGCTGGGGGCTGGGGGTCGCGTCGTCGAGGCCGGCCTGGGCCCGGATGATTGGCGAGTTGGGTATCAGGTCGAGGCCGCGTTCGGCGTCGACCGCCATGTGCCGGAGGCCCATGATCATCTCGCGCGGGTTGAGCGGCTTACCCGTCCGGTTGGCCGGACAGGCGTCGGTGCACCGGCCGCACTCGGTGCAGGTGAAGCCATCGAGGAGGTCCTTCCAGCCCAGGTCCTGGAGCGTCCGCAGGCCGAAGGTCGCGTCCTCCGCTTCCAGGTCCATCGCCGGCAGCTCGCCCCGCGGCGCCAGCTTGCGGAAGTAGACGTTGAAGAACGCCGTCGCGATATGGAGGTGCTTGCTGAACGGCAGGTAGCCCAGGAAGGCGGCCACGATCACGATGTGCGCCCACCACAGGAGCGTGAAGACGGCGAACAGGACGTCGGGCGACAGCTGGCCGAGGGGCACCGCCAGGGCATCGGCCACGAAGGCGCCCGGGATCGACCCATAGCGAGCTGCCTCGAACGCCTGGGCCAGCAGCTCGGTGGCCACCACCCCGCCGATCAGGCCCAGGATGATCAGGGCGCCACGGGTGAAGGCCAGCCGCCGCGGCCGGGTGATGAGGCGCCGGACCAGCGCGTAGCCCACCGCAACCAGGACCAGCACGGCGACCGCGTTCTGCATCGCCGAGACCGCGGTCCACAGCACGCCGCCGGCCGGGATCGCGATCAGGGCCTGGACCGCCCCGCCGGTCACGATATTGGCCGTCCCGATGGTGAGCAGGACAAAGCCCCAGAAGATCGCGAAGTGCATCACCCCGGCCCGCCGGTCCTTGAACATCTTGGTCTGCAGGAGGGTGTAGCGGACCAGGCCGCCGATCCGCCGCGGGACGTCCGCCAGGGGGCTGGGACCGGTGGCCCGGACCGCCGCGAAGATCCGCAGGTGACGGGCCATCACCAGGGCGAAGAAGACGACCGAGCCCCAGAACACGGGGAAGACGAGGGGGTAGCCCGGGACATGGCCGAAGATCCCCTCGAAGCCGCTCACCGCCGGGCCGCCTCGGCATGGTCGAACGGGCCGGCCAGCGTCTCGAGCGCGTGGGGCAGCGCGGCCACGATCGCCTCGAGGCTTTCGGCCGCGCCCCGCGGGCTGCCCGGCAGGTTGACGATCAGGGTTCGGCCGCGGACCCCGACGATCGCCCGGGACAGGCTGGCCAGCGGCGTCGAGCGGCGACCCTCGGCGCGCATCGCCTCGGCCAGGCCAGGCACCTCGTAGTCGATCACCGCCGCGGTCGCCTGGGGGGTCACGTCACGCGGCGTCAGGCCCGTTCCGCCGGTGGTCACGATCAGGGGGTGACGGGCGGCTGCCTCGATCAGGGCTTCCTCGATCAGCCACTGCTCGTCGGCCACGACCTTGCGCTCGATCGTGAAGTCGAGGGCCGCCAGGCGGTCGGCCACGACCTGCCCCGATGCGTCCTCGCGGGAGCCCTCGGCGCTCCGATCGCTGGCGGTCAGGACGAGGGCCGAGCGGTCCGTCACGTGCCTTCCTTCTTCCTGATCCGGCCCGCCGAACGATCGCCGGGTCGGTGGCCGGGCACGGCCGGGGGCTGGTCCGTGGCCGGATTGCGGACCCAGTCGCCGCTCTTGCCACCAGTCTTCGAAAGGAGGCGAACCGAGCGGATCTCGACCCCTCGTTCGACGCCCTTGACCATATCGTAGACGGTCAGGGCGGCCACCGAGGCGGCGGTCAGGGCCTCCATCTCGACCCCGGTCGGGCCGATCGTGGCCGCCTCGGCCCGGATCCGGAGGACCCCTGCCGCCCGATCGGGGACCACCTGGACAAGGAGGTCGGTCAGGGCCAGCGGATGGCACAGCGGGATCAGGTCG
>DATGGC010000398.1:0-3659 GCA_035308745.1 Candidatus Limnocylindrales bacterium
CGCGGAAATCGATGGTTGCGGAACGGTCACGATCGGTACGCCGGCCATCCGGATCGCCGGTCTGGGGTAGCCTCCTCGGGTGAGCACCTCGCCGGGCGGACGCTACAGTCCTGCCACTGCCCTCCTGCTGATCGACGTCCAGAACGATTTCGCCGATCCGGGCGGCTCGCTGGCGGTGGCCGGCGGTGAGGCGATCATCCCGGAGCTCAACCGGCAGATTGCCGCTGCCCGGGGCGCCGGCGCCTTCGTTGCCTACACCCAGGACTGGCATCCGGCCTCGACGCCCCACTTCGCCCGTGACGGCGGGATCTGGCCGGTCCACTGCGTGATGGATACCTGGGGTGCCGAGCTTCATCCCAGCCTGGTCGTCGACGGCCCGGCGGTCCGCAAGGGCAGCCACGGCGAGGACGGCTATTCCGGCTTCTCGATGCGCGACCCCGAGTCGGGCCGCGAGTCGCCGACCGAGCTCGACGGACTGCTCCGGGCCGCCGGGATCGAACGCGTGGTGATCGGCGGCCTGGCGACCGACTACTGCGTCAAGGCAACGGCGCTCGATGCGCAGCGCCTGGGCTACGGCACAGCGGTCCTCCTCGACGGGATCCGGGCCGTCGACCTGGCCCCGGGCGACGGCGAGCGGGCCCTGGCCGAGCTGCTGGCAGCCGGCGTGGAGCTGGCCGGTCGCCCGGTGACCGCTCAGTGACCCGCCTGTTCCGCCTCGTCGGCTTCCTCGCCGCCGGCGTCGGACTGGCCTGGGCGGTCGACCGCTGGCTGGGCGGCCGCCAGCAACCCGAGGACGGCGAGGCGCTGCCCGACCCGATCCGGAGCACGATCGAGATCGGGGTCCCGATCGAGCAGGTCTGGGTCCGGCTGGCCGAGGTCGAGCGCCAGCCCGAGTGGATGCATGACCTCAAGTGGGTCCGAATTCAGACACCCGGCCCGATCGGCGTCGGGACGCGCGCCGAAGGCCTGGTCCGGATCCTGGGGATCGGCCTGAACGACCCGATCGAGGTGACCGAGTTCCTGCCGCCCCACGTCTACGGCATCAGCCATGACGGCCTGTTCCGGGGGACCGGCGTCTTCCGGCTCGAGGCACTCGACGACGGGCGGACCCGGGTGACCTGGGACGAGACCCTGATCGCGCCGGTCCTGCCCCACCTGCTCGGGCTGATCCAGGCACCGCTCCTGGGCCGGATCTTCCAGGCCGATCTCGAGCGGCTGCGGGACCAGCTCGAGATCGAAGCCGTCACGATCCCCGCCTGACCTGCCGCCGGCCGTGGAGCTCCACCTGGTCGATGCCACGTACGAGCTGTTTCGGGCCCATTTCGCGCCCCGCCCGGCCGTCCTCGGCCGGGACGGCCGGAACCTGTCCGGCGTCGCCGGCCTGGTCGATCAGCTCCTCTACCTGCTGCGCGAGGAGGGCGCGACGCACGTCGGCTGTGCCACCGACCGGGTGATCGTCTCGTTCCGCAACGACCTCTTCCCGGGCTACAAGACCGATGCCGACATGGCGCCCGAGCTGCTCCGCCAGTTCCCGATCGCGGAACGCGCCATCGAGGCACTCGGCCTGACCCTCTGGTCGATGCTCGAGTTCGAGGCCGACGACGCGATCGCGGCGGCGGTCGCCCGGTTCGGCGACGACCCAGCCGTGACGCGGATCCTGGTCTGCACCCCGGACAAGGACATGGCCCAGCTCGTGAGCGGCGAGCGGATCGTGCTCTGGGATCGGCGCCGCCGGATCATCTACGACGATGCCGGGGTGCGGGCCAAGTGGGGCGTCGCCCCGACCTCGATACCCGACTGGCTGGCCCTCGTGGGCGACGCCGCCGACGGCTTCCCCGGCCTGCCCGGCTGGGGCGCGAAATCAGCGGCCGCGGTGCTCAAGAAGTTCGGCTCGCTCGAGGCGATCCCGGCCGATCCGGGCACCTGGAAGCTCCCCGTCCGGAGCGCCGACGTGCTGGCCGGGACGCTCCGCAGCCGGATGGCCGAGGCGCTCCTATACCGAACCCTAGCCCGCCTGCGCACCGATGCGCCGATCGCCCAGAAGAAGCCGGACGAGCTGGAGTGGCGGGGCACGCCGCGGGCCGGCTGGCAGGCGTTCTGCGACGAGCTCGGCCTGGACCGACTGCGCGACCGGCCCCACCGCTGGAGTGACGGCTAGCTCGTCAGGGGTTGCTGCAGGAAACGGCGAGCGGACGGACGACGGTGCCCAGCGTGCTGACCTGCTTGGAGAACGAGACGGTCTGGCCGGGCGGGACCTGGGGGCTGTCGGCGTAGGTCGACTCGGGCCCGATGCCCTGGATCGTCGGGTCGTAGATCCGGCAGGTCGTGCTGCCGGTCGCGGTGCCTTCGTTGGTCACCGTGACGGTCACGGCCAGGCCGGGGGGCGCCGACACGACGCCGCCGATCTGGCCCTGGAACGGGCCGACGCCGTGGATCGAGATCTTGGCCAGCACGAACAGGACGATCACCGCGACGACGATCCCCAGGACGACGGTGCCGTGCGCCTGGGAGGCAGCCGGCTGCTTCAGTCCGAGCGGATTGCAGCGTTCGCACATCCCGTCGGCGATCGGGATCGGCGCGCCGCAGCGGACGCAGCCGTGGGTCGGCTCGGTCGCCGGTGGCGTGGCCGGGGCGGGGGTGAAGGACATCGTCGCTCGATTGTCCTACGAACCCGGTCCGATCGCGTTCCGCTGCTCCGTGGCGGTGGCGCGGCTGCGAGGGTCCCGGCGGGCGACTAGCCCAGGCCGGTCTCGAAGATCCGGATGTCCTCGCTGGACGCGGCATGGCCATCGCCCCGGGTGAAGGCCAGCGACTTCGCCGCGCCAAGGGCGGCCAGGTCGGCCGGGAAGCGCCGGATCATCTCCAGGACGACCTTCTGGATCCGGGCGGCGTTCGTGTTGAACACCTCCAGGACGTCGTGGGCGGTCACCGCCTCGGTGCCCTCCAGCACGCCGGCGTCGTAGTCGGTGATCAGGCTGATGTTCACCACGGCCATTCCCAGCTCGCGGCAGAGGTAGGCCTCCGGGTACTGGGTCATGTTGATGACCTCCCAGCCCGCGTCCGAAAACCACTTCGACTCGGCCTTGGTCGAGAAGCGGGGGCCCTGGATGACGACGACCGTGCCGTGCTCGTGGACGATGATCCCGTGCTCGCGGATCACCTCGATCGCGATCCGGCGCAGCTCCGGGTCGTAGATCTCGGCCGCGCTGACGTGGCTGACGATCGGGCCGTCGAAGAACGTGTCGGCGCGCCCATTGGTCCGATCCACGAACTGGTCGCACACGACGAAGTGACCCGGCTCGACGGACTTCTGGAGCGACCCGGCGGCGCACGGGCTGATCACCGCCTTGACGCCCAGCGAGCGCATCGCCCAGACGTTGGCCCGGTAGTTGACCTTGTGCGGCGGCAACGTGTGGCGACGGCCGTGACGAGGCAGGAAGGCGACCTTGCGCCCGGCGACATCGGCCAGGAAGAAGCTGTCGGACGGCGGGCCGTACGGGGTGTCGACCTTGATCTCGCGCACGTCATCGAGCAGCGAATAGAAGCCCGACCCACCGAAGACGCCGATCTCTGCCCTGTCCGCCACGCCAGCTCCTCATCCCTGCATCGATCTCGCCGCGAATATGCGTTCGGATTCTAGTCCGCGACTCACTGGCCCG
>DATGGC010000399.1:0-3290 GCA_035308745.1 Candidatus Limnocylindrales bacterium
ACATCGAGCGGACCTCGGCCGCGGTCCGGTTGCGGTTGTCGGTCGCCGCCTCGACCAGGATCGCCACCCCGCCCGGGCCGTAGCCCTCGTAGACGATCTCTTCGTACTGCTCGGTGTCGGCGCCGCCGGTCGCCTTGTCGATCGCCCGCTTGATGTTCTCGGCGGGCATGTTCAGGCCGCGCGCCTTCTCGATCGCCAGCCGCAGCCGGTAGTTCGCATCGGGATCGCCGCCACCGATCCGGGCCGCCACGGCGACCTCGCGGGCGACCTTGGTGAACATCGCGCTGCGCTTGGCGTCGGTGACGCCCTTCTGGCGCTTGATCGTGGACCATTTGGAATGACCGGACATCGCGGCCGAGTATAGCGGACTATCATGGCCGGACCGACGAGCTCGGCCGGCTCCGTGAGCACGGCGGGCCGCCTGGACGGGCCCTCCCGGCCCCCGCCGCCCAACTCCGCCATCGCGCGCGACGAGCAGTCGAGAGGACCGACCGTCATGACGACGAAGAGCGTTGACTTGGCCCATCTTCGAAGCGTTGTGCTGGCCGGCCATGCCGGTTCAGGCAAGACCACGCTGGCGGAGAGCCTCCTGTTCCGGGCCGGTGCGATCCCCCGCCTGGGCAAGGTCGATGACGGCACCTCCACCCTGGACTACGAGCCCGAGGAGCAGAAGCGCCGCGAGTCGCTCAGCCTGGCTGTCGCCACGTTCGACGATGACGGCACGATCGTGACCCTGGTCGACACGCCCGGCTACCCGGACTTCGTGGCCGAGACGGTATCCGCGGTGGCCGCCTGTGACGGGGCGCTCTTCGTGGTCGATGCCAGCGGCGGGGTTGGCGCGGGCCTCGAAACGGCGGTCGAGCTGGGCCGGGCGACGGGCACGGCAGCGTGCTTCTTCATCAACAAGAGCGACCGCGAGAACGCCGACCCGACCGCGACCCTTGACGCGTTGCGGGCGACCTTCGGCAACAAGGTCGCCCCGCTCCACCTCGCGATCGGGGCGGCCGAGTCGTTCAGCGGTTACGTCGACCTGGTCCATCGCAAGGCCTGGCAATGGGACGGCAAGGCCGAGGTCGAGATCCCGATCCCGAGCGAGCTGACGGCCGAGGTCGATCGCCGCCGCGATCAGCTCCTCGAGGCGGCGGCCGAGGCCGACGACGACGTCCTGGCCAAATACCTCGACGGCGCCGAAGTCAGCGATCCGGAGCTCGAGGCCTGCCTCCGGAAGGGCGTCAAGGAGTCGATCCTGGCCCCCGTCCTGGTCGGCAGCGCGCTCAAGGGAATCGGCCTCCGGGCGCTGCTCGACGCGTTCATCCGCTACCTGCCCTCGCCCGCCGACGAGCCGCCCAAGCCCGCTCGCGAGCCGAAGTCACGGGACGTGATCCCGGTCGCCGCCGATCCCAACGGTCCGCTGCTCGTGCGGGCGTTCAAGACGGCCGCCGATCCGTTCGTCGGCCGCCTGACCTACCTGCGCGTCTTCTCGGGCACGCTCCACGGCCAGGGTCACGCCTGGAACTCCAACCGCGGGGAAGAGGAGCGAATCGGCCAGCTCCTGCTCGTCCATGGCAAGGACCAGGAGCCGGTCGGCGAGCTGAAAGCCGGCCAGATCGGGGCGGTGGCCAAGCTGACGGTCACCGCCACCGGCGACACCCTCAGCTCGCGCGAGCATCCCCTCGAGCTCGATCCCATCAAGTTCCCCGTGCCGTCCCTGGCGGTCGCGATCGAGCCCCAGACCAAGGCCGACCTGGACAAGATGGGCGCCGCCCTGGCCCGGATGCTCGAAGAGGAGCCCAGCGCCCGGGTGGATCGCAGCACGACCGGCGAGCAGCTCCTGGTGGCGATGGGCGAGGCCCACATCGCGGTGATCGGCGAGCGGCTCAAGCGCAAGTTCGGGGCCGCCATCGTGACCCGCACGCCGACCGTCCCCTATCGCGAGACGATCCGGGGCAAGACCCAGGTCGAGGGCAAGTACAAGAAGCAGACCGGCGGTCATGGCATGTTCGGCCACGTGTGGATCGAGCTCGAGGCAAATCCGGCCGGCGGGATCGAGTTCGCCGAGCGGGTCGTGGGCGGCTCGGTGCCCAAGAACTTCTTCCCGGGCATCGAGAAGGGCATTCGGGACGCGGCGGCCGAGGGGGTCCTGGCCGGCTATCCGTTGAGCGACTTCAAGGCGACCCTCTACGACGGCTCGTTCCACCCCGTCGACTCGAACGAGCTGTCGTTCAAGATCGCCGCGTCGATGGCCCTCAAGAAGGGCGTGATGGAGTGCCGTCCGGCCCTCCTCGAGCCGATCATGCTCGTCTCGGTGACCGTGCCCGAGCGCTACATGGGCGACGTCAACCGCGACCTGAACACCCGCCGTGGCCGGGTCCTGGGGATGGACACCGACGGCGCGAACCAGGTGGTCAGCGCCCACGTGCCCCAGGCCGAGCTGTTCACCTACGCCACCGAGCTGCGCTCACTGACCCACGGCCGGGGGACGTTCACGGCCGAGGTCGACAGCTACGAAGAAGTGCCGTCGCATATCGCCGACAAGGTGATCAGCGCCCACAAGCGCGAGGCCGAAGCCAGCCACTAGCCGGCCGGCCTAGATGACGCAGCCGTAGCAGACGAGAGCGCTCCACAGGATCGCCGGATCCGATCTGCCGCGGCTGTTCCGGGCGAACAGCACCACGGCCTGGTACGGCCCTCCGCCGGCTTCGCTGTTCAGGACCCAGCTGACGTCGAGGGTCCGCTTCGTGCCCGCGGCGCTCCCGATCAGCTTGAGCTCGGCGGCGGGCAGTGGCGTGCCGGCGATGACGCAGGGCGTGCTGTTGCTCGCCTGCGAGCTCCGCAGGCAGTCGGTCACGCCGTAGATGTCGAACGTCGTGGCCACCGCGGGCCATTCGGACCAGGTCGCCCGGTAGCGCAGGGTCGTGGTGTAGCCGTCCTTGGCGGTCGTCTCCTTGGTCAGGACGAACCTCGTGTTGGTCGGCTCGGGCGGAGCGGCGAGCGGATCGGGAGTTGGCGGCGCACCACCGGTGGTTGAGGCCACCGGCATGGGTGACGTGCTGGCCGCGACCGAACCCATCGGCGACGGCGACGCCGGCGCCCCCGACGCGCTCGTCCCCGGATCGCTCGGCACCACTGGCCCGGCGCACGCACCGAGCAGGATCGCCGTCGAGGCGATGAGGACCAACCGGATCCGACCCCCTGCGACCATCGCGCTCCCCCGTTCCGTCCGCCGGACCCGGCAAATCCGGGCCGTGGCTCCATCAGGCTGACGATCGACGGCCGAGTCGTGTTACCGG
>DATGGC010000400.1:0-17734 GCA_035308745.1 Candidatus Limnocylindrales bacterium
GGCGAGCATTCCGGCGGCCGGCTCGTATCCCTTCGCGGTCCGGGTCCGCTCGCGTGAGGACGCCGCGTTCTCGTACGTGGCCGAAGGCCGGGTCCAGGTCCAGCCGCTGCTCGAAGTCAGCGCCCGGATGACGCCCCGCACGTCGAGCGGCGGGCGGCTGTCGCGGACGGGCAGCCACCGGGTCGAGATCGACAACGCCGGCAACGTACCGGCCACGGTCGACCTGTCCGGTGGCGATCCCGACGAGCGCCTCACCGTCCAGCCGGAGCAGGCCCGGGTCGTCGTGCCGCCGGGTGGCAGCACGACCGTCCGGGTCCAGGTCAAGGCACGCAAGGGCATGCTCCAGGGCAGCGCGATGACGATCCCCTTCCAGGTGGTCGTGGCCCCGGCCGGGGCGGCCCCCGTCGTCCTCGACGGCTCGCTCAACCAGCGCGCGCTGCTGCCGTCGGGCATGGGCCAGGTCCTGATCGCGATCGTGCCCCTGCTCGTGGTCGCGTTCATCGCCAAGACCGTCATCGACAACGTGACCAAGTCGAACGCCGCGGCCAGCCAGTCGCCGATCGGCCTGGCCACGGCAGCCCCGACCCTGGCCCCCACGCCCAGCCCGAGCCCGACCCCCGCGCCCAGCGCGACGCCGGCCCCAACACCCAGCCCGACGATCGCGATCCCGGTCGCCGACGCAACGTTCCGGGGCCTGGGCCTGTTCGATCCCGCCGGCCAGGGCAACCCGGCGGCGACCTTCGGCTTCCACGTCGACGGCGGCGGGCTGATCGATGCCAAGGCGCTGATTGCCAGCGGGCCGCTCAAGATCTGCATCGGCCAGCAGGGCCATACGCCGACCTGCGGGACTGGCGCAACCGGCCTCGAGGTCAAGAAGACGACGACCGCGGCCGGGACCTGGACCGTGACCCTGGTCGGGGCCAGCAACGGTGCCTCGTCGACGGTCGACTTCGAGCTGCGCTATCCGGCCGCCGCGCCGTCGCTCGAGATCGGCGGCATCCCGTTCGCGGGCTCGATGGCCAAGACCGGTCTGGACCTGACGATGGTCGCGACGTCGTCCGGCCAGCTGACCCTGAACGCCAGCTGGGGCGTCACCCGGCCCGATCCGAACGTCGTCCTGTCGCCGTTCAGCTCATGGGACCTGCGCTTTCTGAACGTCGCCCAGCCCGGCACGCCGATCACGGCCAGCGGCGACAACGCGACCAGCGCCACGGCGCCGGCCAACTTCATGCTCCCGCCGAATGCCTACGAGCTGACCCTGACCAGCCGCAACGCGACCAACGACCTGGTCCTCGACGGGACCGTCGTGTGGCCCTAGCCGTCGCGCCCTAGCCGTCGCGCCCTAGCGGTCGCGTTCCGCGGCTGAGGTGAGCGCGGCCTGGGCCGCGGCCAGCCGGGCGACCGGCACCCGGAACGGCGAGCAGGAGACGTAGTCGAGGCCGATCCGCTCGCATTTGGCGATCGACTCCGGGTCGCCGCCGTGCTCGCCGCAGATCCCCAGCTCCAGGTCGGGCCGGGTTGCCCGGCCCTTGTCGACGGCGATCTTCATCAGCCCGACAACGGCGTCGTCGAGGGTCTGGAAGGGATTCGCCGGCAGGATCTTGTCCTCGACGTACTTGAGCAGGAAGCCGCCCTCTGCGTCGTCCCGGCTGTAGCCGAAGGTCATCTGGGTCAGGTCGTTGGTGCCGAAGCTGAAGAACGCCGCGTCGGCCGCGATCAGGTCGGCGGTCAGCGCCCCGCGCGGGACCTCGATCATCGTCCCGAACTTGTAGTCCAGGGCAACGCCGGCCGCTCCGGCCACGGCCTGGGCCTCGGCCTCGAGGATCCGCTTGGTGGCCGACAGCTCGTTCACGTGGCCGACGAGCGGGATCATGATCTTGGCGATCGGATGGCCGCCGGCCCGGGTGACCGCGATCTGGGCATTGAGGATGGCCCGGGTCTGGATCTTCACGAAGTCGGGGATCATCAGGCCCAGCCGGCAGCCGCGCAGGCCGAGCATCGGGTTCTGCTCGCGCATCGATTCGACGACCGCGAGGACCTCGCGCGCCCGGGCGTACTCGGGATCGTCGTCGGGCGTGCCGCGCTCGCGCAGCTCGGTCACCTCGACGAGCAGGTCGTCGTGGTTGGGCAGGAACTCGTGGAGCGGCGGATCGATCAGCCGGACGACGACCGGCAGGCCGTCCATCGCCTTGAAGATGCCCTCGAAGTCGCCCTGCTGGAGGACCTCCAGCTTGCCCATCGCGGCGTCGAAGCGGGCCACGATGGCGAGCTCCTCGGCGCTCAGCTCCTCGCCCGCGTCCCGGCGAACCTTGGCCCGTGTGGCGGCATTGGCGACGAGGATCGCGCCGCGCACGATCTCGAGGCGCTCGCCCTCCCGGAACATGTGCTCGGTCCGGCACAGGCCGATGCCCTGGGCACCGTAGGTCCGGGCGAGGGCGGCCTCCTCGGGCTTGTCGGCGTTGGTCCATACGCCCATCCGCCGGATGCCGTCGGCCCAGTCGAGGATCGTGCGCAGGTTGGGCTGGTCCTCGAAGCGGGCCGAGACGGTGGGCATCGAGCCCAGGAAGACTTCGCCGGTTGAGCCGTCGACGCTGATCCAGTCGCCTTCCTTGAAGGTGACCCCGGAGTCGATGCTGTGGGCCGTGCCGGCGGCGTAGTCGACGACGAGCTCGGCGCAGCCGGCCACGCATGGCTTGCCGATCTGGCGGGCCACCACGGCGGCGTGGGAGGTCGCCCCACCGCGAGCGGTCAGGATGCCCTGGGCGACGGCCATCCCGTGGAAGTCGTCGGGCGACGTCTCGATCCGGACCAGGACCACCTTCTCGCCCCGGGCGACCCAGGCGACTGCGTCGTCGGCCGAGAAGACGGCCCGGCCGACCGCCGCGCCGGGCGAGGCGTTGAGGCCCCGGGCGATGCGCGTCGCGCTGGCCCGCGCGGCGGGGTCGTACTGGTCGCGCAGGAGCTGGTCGACGTGCGCCGGCTCGATCCGGCCGATTGCCTCTTCCTTGCTGATCACGCCCTCGCCGACCATGTCGACCGCGATCTTCACGGCGGCCGCGGCGGTGCGCTTGGCGCTCCGCGTCTGGAGCATGTACAGGCGGCCGCGCTCGATCGTGAACTCCAGGTCCTGGACGTCGCGGTAGTGGCGCTCGAGGCGCTCGGCGATCTGCTGGAACTCGGCGTAGGCCTGGGGCAGGTCGCGGGCCAGGTTGCTGATCTTCTGGGGCGTCCGGATGCCGGCGACCACATCCTCGCCCTGGGCGTTGGTCAGGTACTCGCCGTAGAGGACCTTCTCACCGGTATTCGGGTCGCGGGTAAAGGCCACGCCGGTGCCCGAGTCGTCGCCCATGTTGCCGAAGACCATGGTCACGACGTTGACCGCGGTGCCCAGGGTGTGGCTGATCTTCTGGTTCTCGCGGTAGTCGTGGGCGCGCTTGCCGAACCACGATTCGAAGACGGCCTTGATGGCCAGGTCGAGCTGGTCCAGCGGGTCGCTCGGGAAGTCGCGGCCGGTCTCGGCCTTGACGATCGCCTTGAACGCCTCGCTGACATGCTGGAGGGCCGAGGCGTCGAGGTCCGTATCCTGCTTGGCACCGTGGAGCGCCTTGGCGTGGTCGAGGGCCTCGTCGAACTTCTCGGCGTCGACGCCCATCACGATCCGGCCGAACATCTGGATGAAGCGCCGGTAGGCATCCCAGCCGAAGCGCTCGTTGCCGGTCAGGGCGATCAGGCCGTGCAGGGTGTGCTCGTTGAGGCCCAGGTTGAGGACGGTGTCCATCATCCCGGGCATCGAGAACTTGGCACCCGAGCGGACCGAGACCAGGAGCGGGTTGGCCGGATCGCCGAAGCCCTTGCCGCTCAGCTGCTCGACCTCCTTGACGGCATCGAGGACGTCCTGCCAGAGGCCGTCGGGCAGCCGCTCGCCGGCGTCGAAGAAGTCGTTGCAGGCCTCGGTCGTGATCGTGAAACCGGGTGGCACCGGCAGCCCGGCGATGGTCATCTCCGCGAGCCCGGCGCCCTTGCCCCCGAGCAGGTCACGCATCGCCGCGCTGCCTTCGGCCCGGCCCCCGCCCCAGGCGTAGATGTAGCGCTTGGCAGCGGCGTGGGCTCGCTCGGTCGTGGCGGTCTCGGTCATCGGGGCTGGGGCTCCTTGAGGCGACGCCCAGGTCGTGCAGGGCGTTCGTGCGGGGTGTGGTCCGCCGATTGTACCCGTGGGTCGCCTGCGGCCCCGGTTGTGGATCGGTTGCGGCACTCGGTCGTGCCGGCCGCGGCCAGGGGGCCGGAGCCCAAGGCGCTCTCGCGGTGGCTCAAGGCGCCCTTCCCGGCTCACGGGTGCGGCGGCCAGGGCCCGGAGCCTGGGAGCGCAAGATGTCGCCACTATTCTTAGGTTGCGGGGTTGGACGCCCAGAAACGGGCGCTCGGGCCGATCCCGAGGGCGGCATCCATAGGGCTGAGCACGAAATCGGGCAGGCTGGCCGGCCGCAGCGCCCGAAACGGGTCGACGAGTGCCGTTTCGGCCGCTCGTGCCCGCAAGCTAAGAATAGTGGCGATATTCGTGCGGTCAGCCCTGGCGGGACAGCGCCTCGATCGGGGCCGTCACGACGATTCCCTTCACGCTTCGGGCGAGCTCTGCGTCCAGGGTGATGAGCGCGTCGGCCTGGAGCTGGGTCAGGGCAACGTATTCGGCGTCGTAGGTCGAGGCCCAGCCGAGCTGGTCGGCGATCTCCCAGGCTCGTCGCCGGAGCACGCCATCGCCAAGGAGCCGGATCGGCAGCTTGTTGATCCAGGCCAGGCGCTGGCGCGCGACATCGGCCGGGATCTCCCCGCGCTGGACCGCCTCGTGGAGCGTCGAGAGCACCTGCGAGCGAAGGAGCGTCGGCGCGAGGAGCCGGTGCTCGGCCGGGATCGCCGCGCCTGCCTTCGCCAGCTCGAGGATCGCGCCCGCGTCGACGACAAACCTGGTCATCGGTACCTCAGCTGTGTGGCCCAGTCGTAACGAGTAGCCTAGCCCGCCCTACCGCCAGCGCACGTCATGTTTTGGCATGGGGCGACCGCTCGCCTCGCCGGTCCGCGAGGAGCCAGCGTACGGAATACGTCATGACGGCGAGGAGGAACAATTCGAAGACGGCACAAGCTACGAGGCGCCACAAGAGGTCGCCGCGAGGCCATGGCGCAGTGCGGTTGTCACGCCGGGTGCGACAAAACGGGGTTTAGACCGCGGGCAGCTCCGACCAGGCGGGCAATCGAGCGTCATTTCATCCCGGGCCACGCTTGGCTCGGGACAACATCGACCGGTGAGTCGGCCGATTCCGGGCGTCAGCGAACTGGGAAGGCCAGTTTGTCACGCCGAGCGAGACAACGGCTTCGGCGCCGAACGCTGCGCTCGGCCCAGCCCCGGGGCCGGGAGCCCGCGAAAGCGCTACTCGTCGTCGTTGACGGCCGGGTCGACACCCTCGGCGGCGGCCATCTTGGGTTCCTTGCCCTTCGGCCAGTAGAGCTCCTTGCGGATCGACTCCTCGGGGAAGCCCAGGGCCTGGAACGTGGCGTCGGCGTTCAGGATCATGTCGGGGTTGCCGCAGATGTAGGCGATCGCGTTGTCCGGCGTCAGGCTGTATTCGCGGACGACCGGCTCGACGATCGCCTCAACCCGGCCCCAGCGGCCGGTCCAGGTCGCATTGCGCGGATCCGCTGCCCGCGAGACCGAGGGCACGTACGTCACGGGAAACGCGCCGTCGCGCTGCCAGCCCTCGACCAGGTCCCGGTAGCCGAGCTCGTCCTGGTACGAAACGCCGTTGAGGAACAGCACCCGGCGCGCCAAGCCGTCGATCAGCAGGGTCCGGATCATCGACACGAACGGCGCGTTGCCGGTCCCCGAGGAGATGAACAGGTGGGTCCGCGGATCGTCGGGCTGGAGGGTGAACTTGCCCTTCGGGCCGATCATCCGCATCCGGTGGCCGAGGGGCAGCTCCCACAGCAGCGGCGTGAACAGGCCGCCCTCGACCAGGCGGACATACAGCTCATAGCCGTCGGCTGCGGTCCGCGGCGACGACGCGACGGAGTACGGCCGCTGGACGATCTTGCCGCCGGCCATCACCCCGATCGTCATGTACTGGCCGGGCTCGAAGGCCACCGGCTCGGCGTCGAAGCGGATCGTGAAGTAGGCCAGGCTCGAGGTCTCGTCGGAGCGCGCCACGAGCGTCGCGTTGTACTGCGGCGCGTCGGCCTCGACCTGGCGGGGATCGATCATGTCGAGCATCTCAGCCGCCGGCGGCGGCGGTATAGACCCAGGCGCCCGCGGCGATCCCGATGACGATCGCCAGCGCGGCCAGGACCAGGAGCCAGGAGGGCCGCAGGTTCACGCATGCTCCTTCAGCAGGTTCTGCTTGGCGGTCGCGAACTCCTCGTCGGTCAGGTTGCCCGCCTGGTGGAGGGCGGTCAGCCGCTCGAGCTCGGCGACGAGGTCACCACCGGTGCCGCCTGCCGCGCCGGTCGCCCCGGCCAGGCCGTTGAGGCTGGTCAGCCCGGCCTGGGTCATGACCATCGGGCCGGCGATGCCCTTGGCCCGGGCTTCGGCGACGGTCTTGGCGACCTCCGACAGGAGCTCGTTCATGTCCACGTTCTTGCCCGAAGCCATCGCCGCGAACGGTGCCTGCACCGACGTCTCGAACAGGGTGCCGGCCGCCGTCGAGTCGTCGGTCCGGAGCGGATCAGAAGCGCCCTTCAGGTCGTCGGTCGTGAATGACCGGCCGCCGAAGCTGAACGACGGCTTGGTCGCCCCCGGGCGCATCGCCCACAGGGTCGTGGCCAGGGGCACGATGCCCATGACCTCGAACATCAGGCCCAGCCCCACGAAGATCAGGCCGCCACCCGACGAATCGACGCTCGGGTCGGACGGCGGGGCGATCCCCCACTGCAGGAAGTTGAGGCCCAGGCTACAGAACAGGCCGGTCCAGGCCAGGCCCGGCAGCTGGGCGTAGATCCCGCCGATCTTGGTCCCGCCGGCGACGGCCAGGAAGACGAAGCCCAGGCCGGCGAAGACGGCCAGGGGAAGGGTCCAGGTGCCGTCCGGGCAGGGCACCCCGATGACATACGGTCCCCCGCTGGCGCACTGGCCGCCGACGTCGAGGACCGAGCGCATGCCCAGGAAGACGACCGTGATCGAGCCGGCGACGCCGGCCATCCCGACCAGGAAGCCGATGATCGCCGGCCAGGGCGGCGAGGAGCGTGTGGGCGTCGTGATCATGGCCGGCCGGCCGCCAGGCGCTCGAGGATGACCCGCTTGACGTGGTCCACGCCGACCCGCTCCTGGGTCATCGAATCCCGGTCGCGGATCGTGACCGCGCCGTCCTCGAGCGAGTCGACGTCGACGGTCACGCAGAATGGCGTGCCGATCTCGTCCTGGCGCCGGTACAGCTTGCCGATCGCCGCCGTGTCGTCGTAGACGGCCATCACATCGCGCTTGAGGTCGTCCTTGATCCGGTGGCACAGCTCGACGATCTCGGGCCGCTTCTTGAGCAGGGGCAGGACGGCCACCTTGTAGGGCGCCAGGTCGGGATGGAGGGCCAGCGAGACCCGTGTCTCGCCCTTGACCTGCTCCTCGCGGTAGGCGTCGATCAGGAAGGTGAACGCGGCCCGGTCGGCGCCGGCGGCGGTCTCCACGATCCAGGGGATGAAATGCTCCTCGGTCGCCGGGTCGAAGTACTCGAGGTTCTGGCCTGAGGCGGCGGCATGGCGCGAGAGGTCGAAGTCACCCCGGTTGTGGATGCCCTCGAGCTCCTTCCAGCCGAACGGGAAGCGGTACTCGATGTCGATCGCGCGTTTGGCATAGTGGGCGAGCTCGTCGGGGGCGTGCTCCCGGAAGCGCAGCCGGCTCGGCGTCACGCCGTAGGCCTCGTACCAGGCCCGGCGGCGGGGCAGCCACTCGGCGAAGGCGGCGGCGGCCGGCGGCCCGCCCGGGGCCACGAAATACTGCATCTCCATTTGCTCGAACTCGCGCATCCGGAAGACGAAGTTGCCCGGGCTGATCTCGTTGCGGAAGCTCTTGCCGATCTGGGCGATCCCGAACGGGATCTTCTTGCGGCTCGATTCGCGGACGTTCTTGAAGTTGACGTACGAGCCCTGGGCAGTCTCCGGCCGGAAGTAGACGATCGAGCCTTCGTCCTGGACCGGGCCCATGTAGCTCTGGAACATCAGGTTGAACTGGCGCGGCGCCGAGAGCGGTCCGCCATCGTTGGGGCAGATCAGGTGGAACCGGGCGATCACCCCCGGGTCGGCCAGGTCGCTGACGCTCAGCTCCTCGGCCCCGGGCAGCTCATCGAGCCGGTAGCGGCGATGGCAGGTGGCGCATTCGACCAGCGGGTCCGAGAACGAGCCAACGTGGCCCGAGGTGACCCACACCTGGGGATGCATCAGGATCCCGGCGTCCAGGCCGACGATGTCGTCGTGGTCCTGGACCATCGCCCGCCACCAGGCGCGCTTGACGTTGTTCTTGAGCTCGACGCCCAGCGGGCCGTAGTCCCACACCGCGTTGATCCCGCCGTAGATCTCCGAGCTCGGGAAGACGAAGCCGCGCCGCTTGCTGAGCGACACGATCGTGTCCAGGCTGGCGATCGACGGGGCGACCAGGTTGGGGTCGGCCGAGCCGGGATCGGGGGTGTTCGGGTTGGACGGCTGGCGGTCCGCGGTCTCGGTCTCGGTCTCGGCCTCGGTCATCTGGCGAGTCTAGCCGAGCCGCAGGCGGGTCGGCCTGATCCGGATCGGGTCGGGGTAGTCGCGCGAGAACGAATCCGGCGTCCAGCCATAGGCCGCGATCAGCGCCCCGTACTTGGCGACGTAGGCCGGGATGGCCGATGCCGGCGGTGCACCGGGCTCGATCCGGGCCTGGGCCTCGAAGGTCACGATCCCGTCACCCTTGTCGTCGCTGTTCAGGTGGACCGAGACATTGGGGTTGGCAGCGATGTTCCGGGCCCGCGGCGCGCCCGCCCGGCTGAACACCTGGAGCTCGCCGTCGGCCCACAGGAACCAGACCGCCGAGCTCTGCAGCCGGCCGTCGGCGGTGACCGTGGTCAGCCAGGCGATCAGGTCGGTCTCGAGGCGGCGAATGACTTCCCGGCCGGACTCGCTCGCGGGATCCGGGAGCGGGCCAAGGCTGGTCACGGCTGGAGCTCCACTGGCTGGCCGGCACCCCGCTCCGGCGGACCGGCCCGGACGAGGTCGAGGAAGGGCAGCGAACGAGCGTCGCGTTCGAGACTGATCCGGACGAAGTCACGCATGGCGGCCTCCACCTCGCGCTCGGCCCGGAGCGGGACCCGGAGGCCGGCGATCGCCGCGATGTCGAGGCGCTGGTACGCCTTGAGCAGCTTCAGGGCGTCGAGGCTGAGCCCGGTCCGGTCGGCGGGCGGCCCCTGGTCGCGCTGGCACAGGACCCCACCGAGGGGCGGCACCCAGCGGAAGGTATCGCCCGGTTCGAGCATCCGGTCGCATTCGACGCAGCGATCGACCTCGGGCCGCATGCCCAGCTCGTCGGTCAGGTGCATCTCGAACCAGCGCGCCACTCGGCCGGGCTCCATCCCGGCGTCGAGCAGCTCGTAGGCGCGCTTCAGGAGCAGGTAGATCGGCTCGGCCGGGTGGCGCTCCTCGAGCGAGCGGTCGGCCAGCTCGGCCAGGTACCAGGCGGTGGCGGTCGATTCGAGCGAGTCGCGCAGGGCCAGCCAGGCGTGGCCGACGCTGACCTGGGTGACGACGTCGAACGTCCGTCCGTGGGCCAGCTGGAGGTGCAGTTCGGCGAACGGCTCGACGCTTCCCCCCAGCCGGCTCGTCGGACGGCGGACGCCCTTGGCGATGGCCTTGACCTTGCCCTCGTAGGGCGTGATCAGGGTCAGGACCCGGTCGGCTTCGCCCAGGTCGAAGCGCGACAGGACGATCGCATCGGTCGACCACAGGCGCTTGGTGGGCATGGCCTCACGGTAGCATCGGCGGCCTGGGGACGGGTGATCGCCAACCCGCTACCGGGAACGTGCAGGTTTGCGTGTACACTGATCCGGCGATGACCGCGACCCGCCCAGAGCTCGATCTCGCCACCCTGCTCGCCGCGACCGAGGATGAGATCCTCGCTCTGGTCGGCGACCGCGACGAGTCGACCCGTGGCCTGTACGAGATGATCCGCTACCACCTCGGCCTGGACGGCAGCGGCCCGGCCGGCAAGCGGATGCGGCCGCTGCTGGGGCTGCTGGCCTATGCCTCGATCACCGGTACCTACGAGCCGGCCCTGCCCGGTGCCGCGGCGGTCGAGCTGGGCCACAACTTCAGCCTGATCCACGACGACATCGAGGATGCCGACCTCGAGCGCCGCCACCGCCCGACCCTGTGGGCGCTCCACGGGATTCCCCAGGCGATCAACACCGGGGACGCGGTCTTCGTCCTGAGCCGGATCGCCCTCCACCGATTGACCGAGCTGGGCTTCAGCGACCACAAGGTCCTGCGCCTGATGCGCCTCTACGACGAGACCTGCCTGGCCCTGTGCGAGGGGCAGTACATCGACATCTGGACCTCCGGCCACGACGATCCGATGACGGTCGAGCTGTACTTCGACATGATCGGGCGCAAGACGGCGGCCCTGATCTCGGCCGCGATCGAGGCCGGCGCCCTGCTGGCCACCGACGACGAGGCGGTCATCGCCCGCTACCGGGCCTTCGGCTGGGACCTCGGCCTGGCCTTCCAGCTCAATGACGACCTGCTCGGGATCTGGGGCGAGGAGGCGGCCACCGGCAAGGCGGCCTCGGATATCGCCAAGCACAAGAAGACCCTGCCCGTCCTGTATGCCTTCGAGCAGGCCACGCCGGCCGACCGGCTCCGGCTGGGCGAGGTCTACCGCGACCCGGCGCCGTCGGCCGAGGCGATCGCCGACGCCGTGGCCATCCTCGAGCGCACCGGCGCCCGGGCCTATACCCGCGACCAGGCCCATCGCTACCGGGACGCGGCCCTGGCCGAGCTCGACGCCGCCGGCGTCGTCCTGCCCGAGCCCCGGGCGGCCCTCGAGGCGATCATGGTCCGGGTCATCAGCGCCTAGACCCTAGCGATCGTCCTCGTCGCCGGATGAGTCGTCGTCCGGGTCGCGCTGGCGGACGGCCAAGACCTTGCCGACCCGCCGCCCGTCGGTCGTCTCGACGGTCAGCTTGAGGCCGTCGAGGCGGACCTCGTCGCCCGGCCGGGGGACATGGCCGAGGCGATGGAAGATCAGCCCGCCGACGGTGTCGTACTCGTCCTCGTCCTCGAGCGGGATGGTGATGTCGAACGTCTCGCCCAGCTCGTCGACGTCCACCCGGCCGTCGATCCGGGCCTCGTCGGCCGACAGCCGGACGATCATCGGCTCCTCGACGTCGTACTCGTCCTGGATCTCGCCCACGATCTCCTCGAGGAGGTCCTCGATCGTCAGCAGACCGGCCGTCCCGCCGTATTCGTCGAGGACGATCGCGATATGGACCTTGCGCCGCTGGAACTCGTGGAGGAGGTCGTCGATCGACATCGATTCGGGCACGAAGAGCGGCGTCCGGAGCAGCGAGCGGACGGTCGGTCGGGCATCTGCCTCGACCTTGAGGACCGGCAGCAGGTCCTTGGCATAGACGATCCCGATCACCCCGTCAATCGACTCCTCGTAGACCGGCACCCGGCTGTGGCCCTCCTCGACGATCAGGTCGATCGCCTCGTCGAGGGTCGCCGAGACGGGCAGGGCCACGATCGCGATGCGGGGCACCATCACCTCGTGCAGGCGACGGTCGCCGAGCTCGATCACGGCGTTGATCATCTGTTCCTCTTCTGCCTCGAGGATGCCCTGCTCGCCGCCGCGCTCGACGATCAGCTTGAGCTCCTCGGCGGTCATCTGGGCGTCGCTCGACATGCTCACCCCCAGGATCCGGGTGATCCCGCTGGTGACCCGGGTCAGGAACCAGACGATCGGGCCCAGGACCCGGGCAATCCACTCGACCGGCCCGGCGACGAGCATCGACAGGCGCTCGGCGTAGGCCAGCCCGATCGACTTGGGGACGAGCTCGCCGAAGACGATCGTGAACAGGGCCAGCAGGACCGTCACGATCAGGAGGGCGATGCCGTCGGCGCCGCCGTTGAGGACCGGGCGCATGGAGTTGGCCAGCTCGCCGCTCAGGTTGACCGCCGCGTAGGCCGAGGCGAAGAAGCCCAGCACGGTCAGGCCGAGCTGGACGACCGCCAGGAAGCGGCCCGGGTCGTCCTTCAGCCGGCGCACCCGGCGGGCCCGCCGATTGCCGTCCTCGGACAGCTGGTCGAGGCGGCTCCGGCGGATCGAGATGATCGAGATCTCGGCCGACACGAAGAAGCCCTCGAGGATCGTCAGGACCAGGATGACCAGGAGCTGGAGGATCACGGTCATCCGGGCGCTGGGTCCTCGGGATCGGGCCGCGGGTCGCGCAGGCGGGCCGGCACGCCGACCGCCAGCTTGCCCGCCGGGACGTCGCGGTTGACGACCGCTCCGGCGCCCGTCCGGGCACCGGGCCCGAGCTCGACCGGGGCGACCAGCATGGTATCGACGCCGATGAACGCGTCGGCCCCGATCGTGGTCCGCTTCTTGCGCTTGCCGTCGTAGTTGGCGGTGATCGTGCCTGCGCCGATGTTCGTCCGGGCGCCGACCTGGGCGTCGCCGATGTAGCTCATGTGGTGCTGCTGGACGCCGGCGTCCAGGCGGCTGTTCTTGACCTCGGCGTAGTTGCCCAGCTTGGCCCCGGTCCCGATCGAGCTGCCCGGCCGGAGGTGGGCGAAGGGGCCGATCTGGACGGCATCCTCGACCTCCGACGATTCCAGGACGCTGGCCAGGATCCGGCAGTCTCGGCCGACCGTCGTGTCGATCACCTGGCTGCCGGTCCCGATCAGGGTCCCGGTGCCGATCCGGGTCGTGCCCCGCAAGTGGACGTTGGGCTCCAGGGTGACGTCGCTGGCCAGGACCACCGAGGCATCGACGTGGGCCGTCGTCGGATCGAGCATCGTCACCCCGGCCAGGAGGTGCCGCTCATTGATCCGGGCCTGCATGGCGAAGGTCGCCTCGGCCAGCTGGGCCCGGTCGTTGATCCCGTCGAGGGTCCCGTCGTCGGCGACCTGGATCGAGCCGATCGAGCGCCCGTCCGCCCGGGCGAGGGCCACGAAGTCGGTGATGTACAGCTCGCCGGTCACCGGTGATGGCTGCAGGTCGGCGATCCGGGCGGCGACCCAGGCAGCGTCGAAGGCGTACAGGCCGCTGTTGATCTCCTCGATCTCGAGCTCGTCGTCGGAGGCATCCTTGGCCTCCACGATCCGCTCGATCTCGCCGTCATCGTCGCGCACCACCCGGCCCAGCCGGCCCGGATCGGCGGTAATCACGCTGATCAGCGAGACGGCCGCCGACGACGCCCGATGCGCTGCGAGCAGGGCGTCGAGCAGGTCGGCCTCGACCAGGGGCACATCACCGGACAGGACCAGGAGGTCGCCGGCCGGCTCGTCCGCGCCGCTGCCCAGCTCGGCCAGGGCCGCGGCCAGCGCGTCGCCGGTGCCCCGCGGCTCAGCCTGGCGGGCGGTGTCGGCCCGGGCCGCGACAGCCGTCCGGACGGCCTCGACCGGGGGCGACCAGACGACCAGCGGCCGCGAGCCGCTGGCCGCCTCGGCGGCATCCAGGACGTAGTCGATCAGGGGCCGCCCGCAGATCGGGTGGAGGACCTTGGGCAGGCGCGATTTCATTCGCGTGCCGAGCCCCGCGGCAAGGACGACGGCCCGTGTGCGCGCGAGCTTCGGTTGGGGTGTCATGCGTTGGGCGGAGCGTAGGGGCCGTCGCGCGGGGGTGTCAACCAAACCCGCCGGGCGCGATCAGCCGGGCCGCAGCGCGATCAGCTCGATCTCGACCCGGGCACCCTTGGGCAGGGCCGCCACGCCGATGGTCGAGCGAGCCGGCGGCGGGTCGGGCATGTACCGGGCGTAGACGGCGTTCATCGCCGCGAAGTCCGCGATGTCGACAAGGAAGACGGTCGTCTTCACGACGTCCGTCATCGACCGGCCGGCGGCGGCCAGGACCGCGCCCAGGTTGTCCAGGACGCGAGCCGTCTGGGTCGCGATATCGCCCTCGACGAGCGCGCCCGTGGCCGGGTCGAGATGGATCTGGCCGGAGCAGAAGAGCAGCTCCCCGGCGGCGATCGCCTGGCTGTACGGCCCGACAGCCGCCGGTGCGGCGCTGGTGGCGATGGCGGTGCGGTCCATGGACTGGTCCTTCCTGGGCTTAGGCGTCCGCCGACGGCGGGCTGACGATGGTGGTCGCCGCGATGAATGGCGGGCCGTCACCTGGCGCGAGCAGCGTTCCGGCGTCGATCGCGGCGCGGACGACGCGCTCCGCCGACTGGGCGTCGGCCAGCGAAGGATAGAGGACCCACAGGGCCGGCCCCGAGCCCGACAGCCCGATCGGCCGGCCGGCCAGCCGGGCGAGGGCCCGCCGGAACGGCACGAGCGCCGGCTCGAGGCTGGTGCTGGCCGGCAGCAGGTCGTTGGCCGAGGCCAGGATCCCGGCCCGGTCATGGAGCGTCCGGGCCGACAGCCCGCGCTGGAGCTCGCCGGCCAGGTGGTCCGAGGTGAGGCGGGTTGCGCCGTTGATCGCCGCGCCGCTCGCGACGTAGGCGGCGAAGACCGCCGGGGTGGCCAGCCGGATCCGGGGCACGATCAGCAGGATCCCGGCCGGCTCGCCCCGGATCGCCCCGGGCAGGGCGGTCACCCGCTCGCCGCGACCCTCGACCAGGGCGACGCCGGCGGCCAGGAAGAAGGGCACGTCCGAACCCAGCCGGGCGGCCGCCCGCTGGCGCTCCTCGGCGCTCAGGACCGCATCGCCGCCGGCGTTCCAGGCTTCGAGCGCGCCGTCGAACGCCGCCGCCGCGTCGCTGCTCCCGCCGGCCAGCCCGGCGGCGATCGGGATCCGCTTCTCGAGCCGGGCGGCCAGGGCCGGTGTCGGCCGCGCCCCGCCCACGGCCCGCCGGGCGGCGTCGATCGCGCGCAGGACCAGGTTGTCGGCGGTCGGCCCGAGGGCAAGTCGATCCAGGCCGGGGCCCGAGACGTGGAGGGTGTCAAGCGGCCCGGCGGCGGCGGCCAGCGACAGCCCGTCGGCGAGGGCGAGCGGGGCCATGATCGAATGGAGGGCATGGAAGCCGTCCGGCCGCCGGCCGATGATCGCCAGGGTCAGGTTCAGCTTGGCCGGCGCCAGCCGGACGACCGGTGCCAGGCGGTTGGCGGGATCGCTCATGATCGAGCTGCCTTCCGGCCGCGCTCGTCGCTGCCGATCGGACCGAGCGTCTCGAGCAGGCGCAGCCACTCCCCCACGGCCAGCGTCTGCGGGCGCCGGTCGGGCGTGATCCCGGCTTCGGCCAGGGCCGCCGTGATCCGCTCGCCGGGGACGGGCAGCTGCCGGGCGAGGACGTTATGGATCATCTTGCGGCGTTCCCGGAACGCCGCCTGGACGAGCCGCCAGAGGGCGTCCTCGGCGTCCGGCTCGAGCCGGTCGTCCTCGGCATAGGGCTCGATCGCGATGACCGCCGATTCGACCGCGGGGACCGGCTCGAAGGCGGTCGCCGGCACGCGCCGGACGATCCGGACCGCCGCGTGGTACTGGACGAAGACGGACAGGTAGCTCAGCCCGCCGGGCTTGGCCGCGATTCGCTCAGCCACCTCGCGCTGGACCATGAGCACCAGGCGCCGGGGCCGGGGCGGCTCGGCCAGCAGCCGGTGGAGGATCGGGCTGGTGATGTGGTACGGCAGGTTGGCGACCACGTCGTACGGCTGCGGCAGCAGGCGGGTGAGCGGCTGGTCGAGGGCATCGCCTTCGACCAGGCGCAGCGAGCCCGCACCGGCCACGCCGAGGACTGGCCCGAACCGCTCGCGCAGGAACCCGGCCAGGCCCGCATCGAGCTCGACCGCGGTAACGGCCGCCCCCGCCTCGAGCAGGCCGGCGGTCAGGAAGCCCAGCCCGGGCCCGATCTCCAGGACGCTGCTGCCCGGCTGCGGATCGGCCTCGGCCAGGATCGCCTCGAGGACGTCGACATCGACCAGGAAGTTCTGGCTGAGCGAGTGGCGGGCGTGCAGGCCGGCCTCGCGCAGGGTCCGCTGGATCCGGGCCGGATCGACCCGCGCCGGACCGCCGCTGCTCACGGCCCGGCCGGCGGCAGGGCCAACGGCACGGGCACAGGCAACGCCAGGGGCAGGTTGGGCCGGGCGTCGAGGTCCAGGCCTGAACGAATGCCGGCCAGGAAGCGCCGGGCACCGGCCGCGCCGATCATCGCCCCGTTGTCGGTGCACAGGCCCGGTCGCGGGACGTGGAGCGGGACGCCGAGCTCGGCGGCGTCGGCCGCCAGGCGGTCGGCGAGCACCCGGTTCGCGGCCACGCCGCCGCCGACCACGATCGACCGGGCACCGGCCGCCCGGGCCGCCCGGAGTGTCTTGCGGGCGAGGACGTCGATCACCGCGTCCTGGAAGCCCCAGGCCAGCTCGGCCACGACCTCCGCCGGCAGCGGGATGTCGGCCGGCGCGTCGGCCAGGCCGGCCTCGGCGCGGGCCGCGTCAACGATCCGCCGGGCGGCCGTCTTCAGGCCGCTGAAGCTGAAGTCGTAGCTGTCACCCAGCCAGGCCCGCGGGAAGCGGACGTCCCGGCGGGTGGCCCCGGCCGCCGCGCGCATGATCGCCGGACCGCCCGGATAGCCGAGGCCGAGCAGCCGGCCGACCTTGTCGAAGGCCTCGCCGGCCGCATCGTCCACGGTCTGGCCCAGGAGCCGGTAGTCGCCGTGGTCGCGCATCTCGGCCAGGAAGGTGTGGCCACCCGAGACGACCAGGGCGACCAGCGGAAAGAGCGGCTCGGCCCGCTCCGCTTCGTCCGGGTCGAGCAGCCAGGCGGCCTCGACGTGGCCGTCGAGGTGGTTGACGCCAACCAGCGGCTTGTCCTTGACGTAGGCCAGGGCCTTGGCGAAGTTCAGGCCGACCAGCAGCGAGCCCGCCAGGCCGGGGCCATAGGTTGCGGCCACGGCTGCGACGTCTGACCAGGCACAGCCGGCGTCCTGCCAGGCCGCCTCGAGGACCGGCACGATCCAGCGCAGGTGGGCCCGGGCGGCAACTTCGGGCACGATCCCGCCGGTCTGGGCGTGGAGGGCCACCTGGCTCGCGACCACGTTGGCGTGGATCCGGCGGCCGCCTTCGACCAGGGCGATGCCCGTCTCGTCGCAGCTCGATTCGATGGCCAGGATCAGGGGGCCGCTCACGATCCGCGGTCCGTCCCGGCCACCGGTGGATCGTGCCTGGCCGGCTCGGGGATCCGCTCGAGGGCCGCCCGCCGCTCAGCCAGCCGGGCGGTCATCTCCGGCGCCCGGAGGGGCTCGGTGGTCATGATCAGGGCGTCCTCGTTGTTGTCGCTGTAGTAACGCGGCCGGATCCCAACGGGCCGGAAGCCGTACTTCTCGTACAGCCGCCGGGCCGGCAGGTTCGAGAGGCGCACCTCGAGGGTCGCCTCGGTCGCCCGCCGGTCGAGGGCCAGGTCCAGGAGGGCGATCAGCAGCCGCTCGCCGAGGTGGTTGCGACGCCAGGCCGGATCGATCGCGAACGTGGTCACATGGGCCTCGTCGACCATCAGCCACAGGCCGGCGAAGCCGGCGATCTCGGCCCCGACGCGGACAACCAGGTAGTGGGCCAGCTTGTTGGTCTCGAGCTCGGTCCGGTA